>JBBRUE010000063.1:0-14263 GCA_038248085.1 Myxococcales bacterium
AGCTGCCGCTGCATCGCGGTCCACGTGAGGCTCGAGAGCACGTCGAAGGTGCGCTGCGGGTGGGCGCGCGGGTCGGGCCAGGCGGCATCGAGCGCGGCGCGCAGGGCGTCGAGATCGACGAAGCGTTCACCGGTGAAGCGCACGCCCCGGGTCAGCGCCGCGGCGAGGGCATCGGTCATCTGCGGGTGTGTGGTGACGGGCACCCGCACCTCTGAGTGGGTGTAGCGGGTGAGGCTGGGGAACATCTCGTAGCGGCCGCCCCGGTAGGGGTGGAACCCGCCGGTGGTGAGTTGCCAGGTGAGGAGCGCCGCGCGGGTGGCGACCGAGGCCGGCGTCTCGGCGAGCCCGGCGATCGCCTCGGGGCTGAGGAAGAACATCGGGTCGGGCGCGAGCGCGCCGGTGTACTCGGGGTCGTTGGCCAGCGCCGGCGGCACCACGTCGACGAGCCAGTGGTTGAGCGCACCGACCGCGAAGCGCCATGAGCCGTCGATGGACAGCCCGACGCTGCGATCGGTCAACGCGAGGGGCCGCGGCCGGGAGGGGAGCTGGGCGAGGGGGGCGAAGCCCTCGAGGATCGTCTCGGTCACCGTGCGCAGGACGTCCATCGGCAGCACGCGCGCGGTGGTGCGCAGCGAGACGCAGATCTCCCGCACCGTCACCCCCACGAAGCGCTCGTAGATGTACTGCGCGTCGTAGCCCCCGAACTCGGAGCTGATCAGCCGCTGCCATGACGGCCCGAGACTCCCCGCGACGAGACCGAGGGCGGTCGCCTCGGCCAGCATCTCGTCGTCGCGCACGCTGGGCAGCAGCCGCTCCATCACCAGCGGCGCCCGCACGTCGGCCCGCGGAGCCACGGGGATGACCTCGCTGACGAGGCCGCTGTGGAGGGGTGCGCCAATCACGGGGCCCGAGCATACGGTGGGCGGTGCATGATCGACGTTCCACCGCCTGCGCAACAGCCGTACTTCGACCCGGCATTCGACGCCGAGGTGGTGGAACTCGACGCGGCGTCGCACGAGGGCGTTCATCGCTGAGGTCTCACCTGGCGGACGGCTGAGGGCCTCAAGCTCCATGGGTTTCAGGAGGTTGTGATGGCGCACACCGTGCACTGGTGCCGGGCCCCGTCGCCTCCAGGAGCCCCCATGCACTCGCCCCTCAAGTCGTTGATCGTCCTCGTCGTTCTCGTTGGTTCCTCCGTGCGCGCGCAGCCGGAAGGCGAAGTCGTCATTCGGACGCGCGATGGCAGGTCGCGCCAGGGCCGCGTCCTCTCGGAAACGCAGAAGGGCTACCTCTTCGCAGGCCCTCGCGGCACGTCGGTGATCGAGTTCGGCGACATCGTGGACATGCAGAAGGTCGGGGCACCTGCGCCGGTCGTCGGGGCCCCGGCCGTCGTAGCCGCCGCTCCGGTGGCCGCGCCGACGCCGGTCGCTGACCCTCCCTCGCTGCGGCCTGTCGGAGACGTCATCGCCGATGCCCCGGTTCCTGAGCGGATCAGCCGTGAGGGTTTTCACTTCGGGCTCGGTGCGAGCCTGGGTGTCAACAACTCCGGCCCGAGCGCCCAGGTGCAGGGGCACTTCGAGTTCAACTTCGGGCGGCCCGTCTACCGGATCAACGCCAACGTCGGCGCCCTGTTGATCTCCGGCGCATCGTTCTTCGCCCTCAGCGTCGACAACCTCTTTCACTTCAACATCGGGGATGTCTACGCGCTGGGCGCCGGCGTGCAGGTCGGCGTGGCGTTCGGGGGCGGCTATTTCTTCGCCTGCCTCACCCCGGTGATCCAGCCGGTGATCATCAAGCTCGGCGATCGCGGCCAGCACCAACTCGCGCTGACCGGTTCCGTGGTGGTGGCGAGCACCGACGACCTGCACAACAGCAACGGCACGTCCTTCGCCGGCACCGTGCAGGTCTTCGCCGGCTACTCCTACTTGTTCTGAAGGGCTGAACTCGCGGGCGAAGGCTCAGCGGGTCTTCAGCTCGCGGTTGAGC
This sequence comes from Myxococcales bacterium, assembly GCA_038248085.1. Classification (GTDB taxonomy): domain Bacteria; phylum Myxococcota; class Myxococcia; order Myxococcales; family Myxococcaceae; genus Archangium_A. The sequence continues at coordinate 1,987 of JBBRUE010000063.1, forward strand.
GGCGAGTCGGGGTTCGCCTCGTACTTCCCCAGCGCGACGTTCCAGCTCCGCCGCGAGAGGCGCACGCGGTGGGCCGCGGGGTCGATGTCGTAGACGTGGTAGCCGAGCCCCTTCACGTGGAGATCGGTCGCGCTGCCGGCGTTGATGATCGTGCGGCGCCTGGTGTTCACCACGTACGGCCGGTGCATGTGCCCGTGGAGCACGAGATCGAGCGAGACGTCTTCGCGATCGATGAGCGCCATCAACTCGAGATCATCCCGCAGGCCGTGGTCGCGCCGGTCGCGCTGACCCTCGGAGCGGAGCAGCCCGTAGTGCTGCGCCAGCACCACGAAGTGATCCTTGAGCGAGGCATCGGTGAGGATCCCGAGCAGCGCGTCTCGTTGCCGTTCGCCACACAGGCCCGACGAATCGATGACGCTGGTGGGCCGCGCGACGTCGATGCCCACGATGGTGACGCCGGGGGCGACCTGCTTTGAGAACGGGAAGCGGCCGCCCTCGCACAGGGCCGCGAAGTGCCCCTCGAAGAGCCCCTCGCTGCCGCGCACGTAGCGATCGTGGTTGCCGGGGATGACGGTGTACTGCTGCGGCTGGTGGAGCCGGGGGCCGAAGAGCCCCGCGACGCGATCGAACTCGGCCTCGGTCGAGACGCCGGTCAAATCGCCGGTGCACAACGCGTGGTCGACGCCCTGCGCATCGACGTCCTCGAGCAGCTTGCCGATGCGGTGATCGCTGCCTTCGAAGTGTTTGCCACGGCCCATCAGCGTGTAGCTGGCGATGGCAGCGAGGCGCTTGATCGCGAAGGGACCTGCGAGTGGGAAGTAGGTGATGTGGATGTCGGAGAAATGCGCGAGCTTCACTTCGGGAGTCCTGGGGTGGCGCGGAAGAGCGTCGCCTGGCCGCGCAGCGACACGGTCTCGTCGGCACCGATGAACACCGAATTTCCGCGCTTGAGGGGGAGCGCGCCGGCCACCAGTTCTCCCTCGGTGACGAGGAGGATCTGCGGCGACCCGGCGGGCAACGTGTGCTCTCCGTCGAGCGTGATGCGCGAGAGGCGGAAGTCGTTCGCCGGCGTCTCGTAGATCGCCTCGGGCGTACCGCTGGGACGCAGCACCTTCGCCGGCCCATCGGTGAAGTCGAGCACCGACAGCAGGGCGGGCACGTCGACGTGCTTGGGGGTGAGGCCGCCGCGCAGCACGTTGTCGGAGTTGGCCATCAGCTCGATGCCGGTGCCCTCGAGATAGGCGTGGAGGTTGCCCGCGTCGAGGTACAGCGCCTCGCCCGGTGCGAGCGTGACGAGGTTGAGGAGCAGCGCGCCGACGATGCCGATGTCTCGGGGGTAGCGGGCGGCCAGGCGCTGGGCGAGCAGGCACTCGGCCTCGAACCCCGCGACCGGCGTGCGCGCGGCATCGACCAGTTGATCGACCAGCGCCCCCTGGACCGCCCTGGGGAGCGTCATCACCCGCTCGAAGTACGCGCGCAGCCCTTCGTGCTCGAGCACCGAGGTGTCGAGGCCGAGCGCCGTGAAGAGCCGCACCGAGTCCGCCCGGAGGCGGAAGCCGCACAGCGCGTGGAACGCGGTCAGCGCGCAGATGATCTCCGGCTTGTGGTTCTCGTCCTTGAAGTTGCGGCGGGGCGCCGAGCGCGGCACGTCGGCGGCCTCTTCCTTCGCGAAGCCGGCCTTCGCCTGGGCGAGGGTGGGGTGGGCCTGGAGCGAGAGCGGTTCGGCCGCGGCGAGCACCTTGAGCAGGAAGGGGAGCCGGGGGCCGAAGCGCTCGACCACGCCGGTCCCCAGCAGCCGCGCCGGGGCGAAGGCGAGGTGCGAATCGAGCGTGACGCCCGTCGAGAGCGACGAGGGCGCCGAAGGGTGGGCGCCGAGCCACAGCTCCGCCTGCGGGCTGCCGGTGGGTGCCTTGCCGAGCAGCGAGGGGATCGCCGTCAGGCTCCCCCACGCGTAACCCTGGACGCGGTTCTCGAGCGCCTCCACGTCACGCCAGGAGGCTGCGCAACATCCACGCGGTCTTCTCGTGGATCTGCAGGCGCTGGGTGAGGAGGTCGACCGTCGACTCGTCGCCGCCCTTCTGGGCCCGGGGGAAGATCGACCGCGCGGTGCGCGCCGCCGCCTCGTGCCCCTTGACCAGCTCACGCACCATGTCCGTCGCCTCAGGCACGCCTTCTGCCTCGGGGATCGACGAGAGCTTGCTGAACGCGCTGTAGGTGGCGCGCACCGGGAAGCCCAGCGCACGAATGCGCTCGGCGATCGGGTCGGTCGCCAGCCACAGCTCGTTGTAGTGGACCTCGAACATCAGGTGCAGCGTCTGGAACATCGGGCCGGTGACGTTCCAGTGGAACGCGTGGGTCTTGAGGTACAGGCCGTAGGTGTCGGCCAGCAGCGCGTTGAGCCCCTCCGCGATGCCCTTGCGGTCGGGCTCCGCGATCCCGATGTCCACCGCCATGTGCCCCGCCTTGACCGTCTTCTTCGCCATGACCGCCTCCGTGATGCTGGTTCACCGACGCGTGGAAGATGCCCCGCCCGCCGGGCCGTTGCGCAGGAAAGTTTGGGTTGACGACGTCGAATTCTGGATTAAGTCTAACTCCGAAATGAGTCCAGACCTCGTCAGCCAGCTCAAGGGCGCCGGTATTCAGCCGTCGGCGCAGCGCCTCGCGGTCGCGGAATACGTGCTCACCACCGAGTCGCACCCTTCGGCCGACGAGGTGCTGGCCGAAGTGCAGTGCACCTTCCCGATGCTCTCGCGGGCGACCGTGTACAACACGCTCAACCTGTTCGTGGAGAAGGGCCTGCTGCGCCAGTTGGTGCTGGCCGAGGGGCGCACGGTGTTCGACCCGCGGCTCGAGGCGCACCATCACTTCATCGACGACGACACCGGCCGCATCGAAGACGTCCCGTGGGACGCGGTGAGAGTCGGTGACGTGAAGGGGCTCAAGGGCTACGAAGTTCGCGAGTACATGGTCGTGATGCGGGGCCGGAAACTCGGCGGGTCCCGCATGCAGGGTCGGTCGACCGGCCCGATGAAGAAGCGCTGAGCAGTTCGTCGTCACCAACCTCAAAGGAGTCACACAATGCTTACCCCCGGTTCCAAGGCCCCCGCGTTCGATGTCCCTGCCTGCGTCAGCATCGAGAAGGGCAAGGAGTTCAAGAACGTCAACTCGAAGGACCTCGAAGGCAAGTGGGTCGTCATCTACACGTACCCCAAGGACTTCACCTTCGTGTGCCCGACGGAGATCGTCGAGTTCGACAAGAAGCTGAAGGACTTCGGTGACCGCGGCGCGGTGCTGCTCGGCGGCTCGACGGACAACGAGTTCTCGCACCTCGCGTGGCGCATGCAGCACGCGGACCTCAAGGGTCTGCACCACCCGCTGCTGTTCGTCAGCCCCTCGATGGCGCAGGGCTTCGGGCTGCTCCAGCCGGCGGCCGGCGTGGCGCTGCGTGCGACGTTCATCATCGACCCCCAGGGGACGATTCGGTACGCGGCGGCGAATGACCTCTCGGTCGGCCGCAACGTCGACGAGGTGATCCGCGTGCTCGACGGCCTGCAGACCGACGAGCTGTGCCCGTGCAACTGGAAGAAGGGCGACGAGACCCTGACGGCCAAGCTGAAGAAGTAAGCCGCCCGCAAGCTCGATGTGCCCGAGGGGCGTGGTGGGGAGCACGCTTCCGCCACGCCCTTCGTGTTGGTGAAACCCCTGGAGAACGACGTCATGGAACAACTGAACCTGCTGCGTGAGCAGCTCCCCGATGCGGCACGCGACATCAAGATCAACCTCTCCAACGTGCTGGTGCCGGGCGCGCTCAACGCGGCGCAGACGTGGGGCGTGGCGATCGCCACCGCCTATGCCTCGCGAAACGAGAGCCTGACCCGAGCCGTGATCGCCGACGCGAAGAGCGCGGGCATCGAGGCCACCGTGCTCGACGACGCGAAGGCCGCGGCGATCCTCATGGGCATGAACAACGTCTACTACCGGTTTCGCCACATCATCGGGAAGGAGGAGTACGAGCAGAAGCCTGCCCGGCTCCGCATGATGCGGCTCAAGCAGCCGGCGACGAACCAGGTCGACTTCGAGCTGTTCTGTCTGGCGGTGTCGGCGGTGGGCAACTGCCAGGCGTGCCTGCAGTCGCACGAGCACGTGGTCCTCGAGGGCGGCCTGACGACCGACATGGTGCACGACTCGGTGCGCATCGCGGCGGTCATCCACGCGGCGGCCGTGGCGCTCGAGTCGAACTTCTGAATCGGCCGTGACGAAGCGGCAGTTCCTGCTGCTCGACCTGCGGGAGGCGGTCACCGAGACCGAGCCCTGAAGGCCGCGCGAGTGCTACACGCGCGGCCCTCGTGAAGATTTCCGGCCAGCTCGTCGCGCGCATCGCCGGGAGCGTCGTCTTCCGGTTCGTCTGCTACTTCGCGATGGTGTGGATGGCGCTGTGGGCCGAGGCGAGGCCCGCGCCGCGGCTCCCGGACGTGCTGCTCGACCTCGTGCCGTACGTGCCGTGGGTCGACCGGTACAACTACCTGCTGTGGCTCTTCTCGTACGTGCCGATCGCGCTGTGGCTGCTGGCGAAAGATGCGCAACGATTCGTGCGGTACATGATTTCCAGCGGGTTGATCGCGCTGATCCGCGGGGTGTGCATCATGGTCACCGGGTTGGGGCCGGTGCAGGGGGCCGATCTCCACGCGGGCATGGACTTCGACACCCGGCTCAGCGCCTTTCTGCACCTCATCACGCCGTTCGGGTTCTTCGACACCGGGGCGGGCGCGCGGGTGTACCTGACGAAGGACCTGTTCTTCTCGGGCCACACCGCGACCACGATGTTGTTGCTGCTGTACGTGTGGAAGTTCCCGCGGCTGCGCTCGGCGATGCTGGTGGCGCACGTGCTGGTGGTGCTCAGCGTGTTCTTCGCGCACCTGCACTACACGATCGACGTGATCGGGGCGTACGCGATCACCACGGTGTTGTTCACGCTGCGCGAGGGGAAGATCGGCGCGAGCGCCTGAGCAGCGACCGCCACGCTCGATCACCTCGTGCTCAATGCCGCGGGGCCCTTGAAGGTCTGCCGCACGCCGCCGAACCACGCGATGAGCAGCAGCGCGCAGGTCGCCCCGAAGGTGATGCCGGCGAGCCCGTTGGGCGGCAGCGACATCAGCACCACCATGAAGACGATCCACCCGATGGCGATCACGTTCACCAAAGGACCCCAGCGACCGAGCGTCCACGGGCCCACGCGTGGCCAGCCCTGCTTCCGCGCAAACAGCGCGAACACCACCGGCAGCCCGTAGCTCGCGTAGAGCGCGACCGTCGACAGCGCGGCCATCACCGAGAGCGCATCGGCGAACAGCGCGAGCCCGAACGCCACCGCCACCGAGACCCACACCCCGACGTGCGGGGTCTGCCACCGTGGCGAGACGCGGGAGAGGAGGGCCGAGAACGGCAACCCGCCATCGCGCGCGAACGCGTACAGCATGCGCGAGTTGCTGGTCACCGAGGCGAGCCCACAGAACCACATCGCCCCGACCGCGACCCACACCAGCGCGGTGCCGAGCCCACCGAGCGACTGCTCGAGCACGTAGATGAAGGGGTTCTTCGCCGCGAGCGTCGCCGGGAGATCGGGGATCGCCAGGGTGATGACCACGATCATCACGTAGCCCGCGACGGCGCTGGCGATGATCGCCATCAAGATGCCCTTCGGGGCGTTGCGCGCGGCGTCCTTCGTTTCTTCCGACGCGTGGGCCGAGGCGTCGTAGCCGGTGAAGGTCCACGCGGCCTGCAGCAACCCGGCGAGGAACCCCGGCATCACCGCGTCCTTCAGCGGCGGTGCACCCTCGAGCAGGAACGAGAGCGGCTGCTTCTTCGCGAAGAACAGCACCGCGCCCACCATCACCAGCACGCCGATCACGTGGTACGAGGCTGACACCGTGTTGAGCGCGGCGACGACCTTCACTCCGACGTGGTTGAGCACCGCGTGGCTCAGCAGCAGCCCTGCGTAGAGCGTCAACACCGCACCCCGGCCCTCGAGGCCGAGCAGCGGCGCGAGGAACTCCGCGAGCCCGAAGTCGATCGCCGCGGTGATCGCGAACTGGCCCAGCACGTTGAGCCAGGCGGTCGTCCAGCCCGCGCCGGGCCCTCCGAGGATCGAGCTCCAGTGGTAGAGCGCGCCGGCCGTGGGGAACGCCGAGGCGAGTTCGCCCAGCGAGAGCCCGACCATCACGGTGAAGAACGCCACCAGCGGCCACCCGAAGAGCATCACCCGGGGGCCGCCGCCGGTGAGCCCCGCGCCGTAGAGCGTCACCGCGCCGGTGAGGACCGAGATGATCGAGAAGCTGAGCGCGAAGTTCTGAAACGCGCCCATGTCCCGGAGCAGTTCCTGCTTGTAGCCGAGCGCAGCGAGCTCGCGGTCGCCACCGGGGTCAGCCGCCATCGGCCACCCGCCACAGGTACCAGCTCGCCACCGTGCGGTACGGGCGCCAGGCCTCGCCGTGGGGCATCAGGGCCTTCGGGGTGATGGGCTCCTCCAACTTCCGCAGCAGGGTGAAGCCCTTGCGCACGCCGAAGTCGTCGACCGGGAAGACGTCGAAGCGGCCCATGCGGAACATGAGCATCATCTCCACGGTCCACCGGCCCACGCCGCGCACCTGCGTCACGCGCTCGACGATCGCGTCGTCTTCCATCGTCAGCAGTTCCCGCGTGGGCGGCACCGTGCCGTCGAGGCACTTCGCCGCGAGGTCCTTGATCGCCAGCGACTTCGCCTCCGAGAGGCCGCACGCGCGCATCGACGGCAACTGCGCACGCCGCAGTCGCTTCACGTCAGGCAGCACGCCGTCGCCGAAACGATCCTTCACCCGCTGGTGGATCGTCTCTGCGGCCTTGCCGTGCAATTGCTGGTGGCAGATCGACCGCACCAGCGCGTGGAAGGGATCGAAGTCAGGCGAGGGATCGATCTCGCACGGACCGACCCGGGAGATGACCTTGCCCAGTGGTGGGTCGAGCGCGGCGAGGTGCTTCTCGGCCTTGCGGAGCTTCCGTCGAAAAGCGGCGTCAGACACCTGCGCACTGTACCTGAACTGAGTACGTCGCCCCGGGCGCCTTCGGGGGTATGCTTCGCGACGCTCATGACTCAGGCCGCCCCCCGCATTCCCGGTCGAATTCTCGTCATCGACGACGACCGCTCCGCCCGCATGTTGCTCGAGCGCGTGCTGGTCCGCGCCGGCCACCAGGTGACGCTGGTCGACAACGCCGAGCAGGGGCTCCAGGCGATCGTCAAGGGCGGGTTCGACCTGCTGATCACTGACAAGAACCTGCCCGGCACCGACGGCCTCGAGGTGCTGCGCCAGGCCCGCGAGAAGCAGCCGCAGATGCAGGCGATCCTCATCACCGGGTTCCCCACTGCCGAGACGCGCACCCACGCGACCGATCTCGGCGTCTTCAGCTACGTGACCAAGCCCTTCGGGGTGCACGACATCCTCGACATCTGCGACTCGGCGATCCGCGCGGGAGCCGCGAAGTGAGCGCCCGCATCGTCGTCATCGACGACGAGATCGAGGTCTGCGAGTTGCTGGGGAAGGTGTTGCTGCGCGCGGGCTACGAGGTCCTCGGAGCACACACCGGCGAGGCCGGGCTGGCGCTGATGGAACAGCACGAGGTGCAGTGCCTGGTGGTCGACAAGCTGCTGCCACAGATGGGTGGACTGGAGGTCGTCGCCGAGGTGCGTCGCCGTTGGCCGACCACCGCGATCGTGCTGGTGACCGCGCACCCCGAGCCCTTCAACCTCGACGCCGAACGGCCCGAGGTCGTGCTCGCCAAGCCCTTCAAGAGCCTCCAGGCGGTGGAAGACGCCGTGCGCGAGGCGATGGAGGCCCTGGCGGTGAACGAGGCGCGCAAGACGCCGCTGTCCAACCTGCGTGATCGCGTCGCGGCGGTGGTCGCCGACATCACCCCGGGCCGCCGCAAGCGGGACTGACCCATGACGAAGGCGCTCGGCGAGAGGGACCTCTGGCTGGCTGGCGTTTCGTCGCTGGTCGCCGCGGTGACGCTCACCCTGGCCTTCGGCATCGGGCGTCCGGTCGATGATGCGACCACGCCTACGGTGGCTTCATTTCGACAGTCGACGGGCGAAGTGAAGCTGCGGCCGGCCCTCACCCTGGGCTGGCGGGGCGCCGAGCGCGGTGTCGAAGTGCACGACGGCGACTCGGTCTTCGTGCCCCCCGGCGGCGAGGCGACGCTCACCTTCCTCGACGGCACCGAGCTGGCCCTCGACGAGCGCTCGCTGGTGGTGATCGAGCGGCCCCGCTCCGGCGTCCGCAGCGTGACGCTGCGCCAGGGCTCGGTGTCGGGCCGGGCGGGCAGCGAGGGCCTGATGCTCACCACCCCGGCGGGCGAGGCGCACCTGGAGGCCCTGACCGAGGCGCGCGTCGAGCTGACGGGCAAGCAGCTCGAGATCTCCGTCAAGAAGGGCAGCGCGAAGGTGTCGGGTAAGGGGGGTACGGCGAAGACCGTCGCCGGCGGCCAGCGCGTGGCGGCCGCCGAGACGGGCACCACCGAGCTCGCGCCCTGGCCCGCACAGTTGCTCCTGCCCGAGGCCCAGGCGCGGCTCCCGTTTCGGGGACAGACCGCGCCGGTGACGTTGAGCTGGGCGGGGAGCGTCGCCGACGGCGCCAAGGTGCAGGTCGCGCGCGATCGGCTCTTCGCCTTTCTCGAGCACGAGATCCCGGCCGTCGGGAGCAGCGCCGTGCTCAAGGCGCCGTCGAAGGGGGTCAACTGGTGGCGGCTGGTCGACGCGGATGACCGGCCGATCTCCGAGGCCCGCCGCTTCACGTGTTCCGAAGACGTCGCCCCGGTGGCGATGTTCCCGCGCAACGGAGAGGTGCTCCTCGCCCCGACCGGCACCGAGGTCGCCTTCGTCTGGGCCCCGCTGCCGGGCATCACGCGCTACCGGCTGGAGATCTCGCCCAGCCAGGGCTTCGAGCCGGTGACGGTCGCGGAGGAGGCCGCGGGCTCTTCGGTGCGGCTCAAGTTGTCGCTCAACGAGGCGACGTGGTTCTGGCGGGTGCGCGCCGAAGACGAGACGGGCATGGGCGCGCCCTCCGCGCCGCTGCGGTTCCGCATCATCCACAAGGGGATCCCCGAGGCGCCCGAGCTGCTCAACCCGGAGATCGAGGTGACGCCCTGAAGCGGTGGTGGCTCGTCGCCCTGATCGCGCTGCTCGCAGGTACGGCCTCGGCCCAGAACGCGCGCATCGTGCTGCGGTGGAAAGAGGTGCCCGGCGCCTCGGCCTACGAGCTGCAGATCGCGAAGGACCCCGCCTTCGTGGAGATCGTCCTCCAGACCCGGTCGACCACCGCGGGCTACCGCTGGGAGCAGCTCCCCACCACGACGCACTGGTGGCGCGTGCGCAGCTTCGATGCCGAGAGCCGCGCCAGCGAGTGGAGCCCTCCTCGCACCATCGCGGTGGACAGCGCGATCCCCTCGCCGCTCAAGCCGGTCGAGGGCGCGCAGATCTCCTGCGGCTTGGGGGTCGCCTTCGAGGTCGAGCGCTCGGTGTTGGTGAAGGAATACCTGCTCGAGCTGGCGAACAGCGCCGAGTTCAACAGCTTCCGCACGCTCCACTCGCCGACGCCGTCGTTCGAGGTGCCGCCCCTGCCGGCGGGGACGTGGTGGTGGCGCACACGCGGGATCGACCTCAAGGATCGGACCAGTGGCCCGGGGCCGGTGCGGAACTTCACGGTGCGGATCAGCCCCCCGAAGTTGAAGCCGGTGGCCGACGTGCCGCTGGGCACTGCGCAGGTGCAGCTGAGCTGGTCGGAGGCGGGCTGCGCGAAGAGCTACCTCGTGGAGGCCACGCAGGACGGACGCGACAAGATCTCCCTGCCCGCGCCCGGGCTCTGGCTCGCGTTCAAGGCGGGCGTGGCGGGGGAATACCGGTGGCGCGTCGCGAGCGTCGACGATCACGGCACGGCCGGCGAGTACAGCCCCGACAGCACCTTCAAGGTGCGCCTGCCCACGCCCGGTAACCGCAATGAGACCGTCGCCGTGCGCACGGAGTTGTCGTGGGGAGGCGTGCCCTCGGCCAATGGGTACAAGGTGGAACTCCAGCGGACCGGGCTCAAGGGAATGGAGAACGTCGCTGCGGCCACGGTGACCGGCACATCCTGGCGCTCCGGTGAGCTGCCTCCCGGCGAGTACAAGTGGCGCGTCACCGCGCGCGATGCCCTGGGGCACACCTCGGCGCCCTCCGACCTGCGGGCCTTCATTCGCGCGGCTGGGGTGGCGCTCTCGCTGCCGGTGTGGAGCGCGCCGCAGGCCGACGTCGTGGTGGCGGCCGGGACCGACGTCGAGCTCGCGTGGTCGACGGTGCCGGAGGCGAAGTCGTACGAGGTGGAACTCGATGGGGTGCGCACCCGCGTGACGGCCGCGCAGACGAAGACCGGCCCGCTCGCCGAGGGCTCCCACCTCGTGCGGCTGCGCGCGGCGGGCGACGGCTATCGCTTGTCGGAGTGGACCGCGCCGCTGGAGCTCTTCGCGGGGCTGCCCCCGGTCGCCCGCGCCGAAGTGATCCTGGTGGGCGAGCAGGTGCGCGTGCGGTTGTTCGACGCGAAGAACCGGCAGGTGGAAGACGCCACGCCGCGCGTGTCGGTGCGCTCGGGCACGATCGCCCGCGCCGAGCTGCGCGACGGCACCTGGCAGGCCACCTGGTCGCCGCCGGCCACGGGTGACGACGTGCTGCTCGTCGACGAGCGGGCGTTCCACTTCGAGCAGGTGCTGGTGACGCCGGTGGACGCGCTCTTCTCGCTGGCGGCGCGTGCGGGCGGCATCTTCAGCGGCGGCGCCGTCGCCTCGCCATCGGTTGGCCTGGGTTTCACCGTGCGGCTGCCGGTGCTGCAGCGTCGGCTGGGCGGGGAGCTCCGCCTCGGGGGGTACCGTGCCGGGAGCTCGCTCGACGTGGGCGGGGCGCGGCTGGAGGCGCAGGCATGGCTGCTGCCGATCTCGGTCGTGCTCGCCTGGCACCAGAACGTGGGCGCGTTCCAGCTCAAGGGCGGGCTCGGCCCGGCGCTCCAGTTGGCGTGGATCCAGGTGGGGGGCGACCGCGACGTCTACGCGTTGCCCGGGCTCGACGTGGTGGCCGGGGTCTCGCGGCGCATCGGCCCGGGGCGCCTCGAGGCCGAGCTGAGCTTCATGTACTCGCGGCTCGACGTGCCGTTGGCGCGGTTGAACGCAGGGGGCGTGGCGATACGGGTGGGCTACGCTTTCGACTTCTAGGCGGGGGAGTTCAATTTGCAGTGGTCGCTGCGCGCGCAGATCGTCGGGTTGGTCGGGTTCATGCTCGTCGCCGCGATGGGCGTGTACCTGCTGCTCGCCACGCGGGTGGTGACGGCGGACAAGGAAGCCAGCGTCTACGACGTCAACGCGCTGGTCGCGGGCACGGTGGCGCAGCAGATCGAGCGCACCGTCGACGGCATCGCCGACAAGCTCAGGTACTTCGGACAGGAGTACGAGATCACCCCTGGCGACGCTGAGCGTCGTGCACGCAGTCTCTTCGACGCCGACGAGGCGGTGCTCTCGCTGGAGGTCTTCAAGCGCACCGAGGGCGGCTTCGAGCGGTCCTTCCTCTTCGTCGACAACAAGCGCCTCGCTGCGCTCAACCTCACGGCCGACGATCTCACCGAGGCCCGCAAGCGGACCCCGGCGCCGCTGGAGGCGGTGCAGTCGGCCGGGCTGGTGCTCCAGAACGCGTCGCTGGCACCCGACCTCGCCCTGGTGAGACTTTCCTCGGCGACCTCCGATGGCAGGGCGATCGTCATCGCCGACCTGCGGCCCGAGTGGCTGCTCTCGGCGGTGTCGACGAGCCACGTGTACAAGGTCTTCCTCGTCGATCGGCTCGGCCGTGTGTTGGCGCACCCCGACAGCGAAGTGGTCATCAAGCGGGAGGATCTCTCGGCCCTGCCGGTGGTGAAGGACGCCCTGGGCGGGAAGCTCGCCCGCGGCACCGAGGAGTACGAGGTGGGCGGGGTGAGCAAGGTGGCGGCCTTCGCTCGCGTCGACAACGGGGTGGGCGCGGTGGTTGTCGAAGTGCCGCGCGACGAGGTGTTCAAGGCCACCAACGACCTGCGGCGCCGCTCGCTGCTCTTCGCCCTGGGCGTGGTGTCGCTGGCGCTGGTGCTCGCGGTGCTGCTCAGCCGCCGGGTGACGCGCCCGCTGCGCGAGCTGCAGCAGACGATGATGGTGATCTCCCGCGGCGAGTTCGGCGTCGAGGTGCCGATCGCCGGGCCGACCG
>JBBRUE010000064.1:0-14123 GCA_038248085.1 Myxococcales bacterium
ACCCCGCCGAAGGTGCGCGACGACTCGCCCGGGGGCCCCCACAGCCCGACCAGGCGCAGGGTCTCGAAGCTGCCCGCGCTCCCCTTCACGGTGAGCCCGCGCTCCGGGAGGCCGAGCTGGTAGTCGGCGCTGCCGGCCACCGCGTAGTTGCCCTGTCGCGGGTCGAGCGGGCCCTCGAGCACGCGCAGGTGCTCCACCAGCTCGGGGATGAGGAAGTTCAGATCGGCGTAGCCGTTGCCGTGGAGGTTGCCCGAGTCGTTGATCGGCACGCCGTCGACGGTGAGCTCGAGGTCCTGCCCTTCGCGGGCGTCGAAGCCGCGCAGGAAGATGCGATCGGGGTGGCCTTCGCCGCCCTCGTTGGTGAGGAGGATGCCGGGCGCGAGGGTGAGGAGGTCGGCGGCGCTCCCGCGGGGCACGGCCTGCAGCGCGCCGACCTCGAGGGCGAAGTCGGAGGCGCCGCGCGAGCGGGGCTGGGTGCGGCCCAGCACGGTGGTGGCGAACGCGGGGTGCGCGTGGCCCCCGTCGAGCTCGTCTCCCGCCACGATGCCCGCGGAACCGACGCCGCCGTCCGACGCGGGCCCTTCGTCCCCGGCGTCGGGGCGCGCCGCAGGCTGGGCGGGCATGTTGAACGAGAGCCGGGTTCGCGCGGGGACGGGAACGCCATCGTGGGTGGCCGGCTGGAACTTCCACTGTCGCAGCGCGTCGATGGCGGCCTGGTCCCACTTCGGGCCCGCCGACTCGACGACCTGCACGTCCGCCGCCCGGCCCTCGGGGGTGACGGTGAACTCGAGCAGCACGTGCTCGAGGGTCGGTGGCGCGGCCTCGGCGGGCAGCGTGGCCTCGACCCGCGAGACGACCTCGGGAGGCACCACGTCGCCCGCGGCGAGCGCGTGCGTGGCGAGGACCACCGACAGCAACAGCCCCCGGGAGGGGGAAAGGGAAGGCATGGGCTTCTCGACGGCGAGAGGTGATCAGCGAAGACGAACGGGGCTGATTCAGCTCGGCGGTGGAGAAGCCTTCGGGGCGACGAAGAGGAGCTCGAGCGGCGCACCGGCCTCGGCGGCCGCGAGGCCCACCTGGCCAGCCGCGACCGTGACGCGCGAGCGGCGATGGGCCGGGACGAGCAGGCCCGGCGCAGACCACGAGGCGACCACCGGGCAATCGTCGCCCGGCGCCCGGACGTGCACCGCGGTGTCGCACAGGTGCTCGGCGGAGCGGGCGTGGGCCTCGCGCGTCAGCTCCTCGCGCTCGATGACCGCGCCTTCCGCGTTCACCGCGTGGCTCGAGAGCGCGACGTGGCCCAGCCCGAGCAGCTGCACGAGCAGCAACAGCGCGCTGATCAGGCCACGAGACGACACGGCTGACTGACTAACGACTTCATGCCGACCCGTCAAGCTGTTGCCATGTCATTGCAACAACAACTCTAGGGCGCGTGGCCGAGGTACATCAGCTCCCACACCGCGGCGGCGTTGGTCTGCGCGTCGAGCACGGTGTCGCCGTCGAGCGCCTCGACGGTCACCTCGCCGGTGAAGCGGTGGTACGCACCGTCGAAGCCCACCAGGCGCGCGAGGAAGCGCTGAAAGCCCGGGAGGCCCGCGGTGAGCGGCGCGCGCACGAGGTCCTTCTTGCGCAGGAACGACACGCGGTAGCGCTTGCCGGCCTGCACCGACTCCCACACCAGGCGGGAGGCGACGGGCTTGCCGGTCACCTCGTCGGTGGTGACCTCGCTGCTCGAGAAGCGCAGCCCGGCCCCGTCGCCCACCAGCACCTCGTCGCCCTTCGCGAGCAGGAGCATGGGGAACTGGGTGCTGCTGTAGCGCTGCTCCGCGGTGATGAACGCGGCGATCACCGAGTACGCGCCGACCCGCGCGCGGCCCCAGTACCAGTCGTGGATCAACTCGGTGAGCGAGGCGTTGCCCCAGTTGTGATCGTGGTACCCGGTGCCGGTGAAGTCGACGCGCGGGCCTCCGCCGGCCGAGAAGGTGCCGGTCACGTGGCCCTGGGGCACCGAGGGCAGCCAGGCGAAGTAGCGCTCGTCCTTCGCGCCGAAGCCGAGCACGCCAGCGGCGGGGCGCCACGGCTTCACCTCGCCGGTCAGCGTGAGGTCGAGGGTGAGTTCCGGGGTGTCGAGTTCGATGCGGTACTCGTGGAGGTCGCCCTGGAAGCGGTTCTTCCCGATGGTGACGTCGCAGCGTTCCTTCGAAGCGTGGAACTGATCGGCGGGGAACTCGATGGTGCGGCTGACCCTGGTGCCGTCGGGGCGATCGAGGTCGAACTGCACCATCGGGCGCAGCGGGCCGTCGGTGCCGGTGATGGGCTTGGTGAAGAAGACGACGACCAGCGTCGAGCCGTCGCCGAGGTGCGCGTCGAAGTACCACCACTCGTAGTTCCCGGGGCCGGGGTCGGTGCGCAGGCCGTCTTCCCACGGGGCGATGACGTGCTCCTCGAGGCCGAAGCGGCGGTGATCATCGGCGGTCGTCAACGATCGCGAGGGCTGCACGGTGGCGCAGCCGGTGAGCACCATCAGGGTGAAGAGCGCGAGCGGCTTCATGGCGTGCCCTCTACCCTCGAAGGCGAAATAGTGTCGCGTGCGATGAAGAAGGACACGAAGACGGTGGTGCTGGTGCTGGCCGCGCTCGCGGGCGTGGGTTGTCTCGTCGCCGGCGGGGTGACCTTCGCGCTGGTGAGCGCCGCCGCGTCGTTCGGCGGGACGGGCGAGTGGTCGGCCGACGCAGTGCCCGAGCGCGAGCTGCCTGCGCTCTTCGGGGTGCGACTGCCGGTCAAGCCGCTGCACTACGAAGGCCGGCAGATGGGCTTCCAGGACGCGTACTTCGAGGTGCTGGTGCAGCTCCCGCCGGGCACCGCAGAGCGCTTCCTCTCGAGCAACCACCTCGTGCGCGGGGCGGCACAGGAGCCGGCTGGTTCGATCGATCCCGATCTCGTCGACCGCCTGAAGGTGCTCGAGCCCACCACGCCACCGCTCGAGGTCACGCCGCTCGAGTTGCCCCAGGCGACGCTGCCCGACGGCGGGACCTGGGTGCTCCATCGCAGCGGCGAGCTCCTCGAGGCGCCGGGCGTGGTGTGGCTGCACCTCACCGCCTTCGAGACCTGACGAGGGCGCTCGCGCTCACTGCTCTGCCGCGCCCACCCGCGCAAGCGCCTCGCCGAGGTCGCTGAGCGACACCGGCGAGGCGAGCACTGGGCGCCTGTGAAATCCTGCTGGAGGATGCCGGTTACGGCGCGGTGAAGAAGCAGCGCGTGTTGGGCAGCGCGATGTCGGCGAGCACGTAGAGGTAGTACTGCTTGCCGCTGACCAGCGTCGGCGCCGGGCCCATCAGCGGCGCGCGCTGCACGGTGCCCTCGGGGGCCGCGCCGTAGCGCACCGTGCCGCTCGGCACCGGGCTCCCAGTCCACGGCACGTCGAAGCGCCACAGCACGCCGGCGGGAAGGTCGAGGTTCGGGGGCACGCCCGGGGGCGAAGCGGTCGCCTCCATCACGTAGACGTAGCGGGCCGCGCCCTGGCGCCAGGTGAGCGTGCCGTCGGCGGCGACGCCCTCGCCGTTCATGCACTCCGTGGCCTGGTAGAGCCGCTGATCATCGAGCGGCCCGGCGCCGTAGCTCTGCGGCGGGAAGTCTTCGCGCTTGACGCCGCGGTGCGTGAGCTCGGCCTCGAAGAAGCGCTTCATGCGCGCCTGGTCGGTGGTGACGAAGATGCTCTCGGTGGCGGTCTCGGGGGTCGCGCGGTGGAAGCCGTTGTTCTGCGCCGGGGGGAAGGTGCCGAAGCTGCCGGTGTCGATCCACCCTGCGCCCATCGCCAGGCCGCGCGGGTGGAAGCCGTTGAGGAAGTTGCCCGGCTGGTCGACGTACCAGTTCGAAGTGCCCTGCGGCGCCTTCGTCGAGTGGCAGCACACGCACGCCGTCGCGTTGATCTGCGACTTCACCCAGTCGACCTCGCCCTTGTAGAGCGGGTCGTCGAGGCGCGCGTCGGCCTGCTCGGCGTTCTCGTGCGTCGGCACCGGGTAGTACGGACGCTGGGTGCGCACGCGGTCACAGCTGGCGTAGTCCTCGAAGTTGCGGCCTTCCTCGGTGGCGGCGCTGATCATCTCCCAGGTGCAGACCTGGCCGTTGGGGCCTCGGCCCGCGGGCTCGCCGGCCTTCGGGTCCTTGCACACGCGCTCGGGCCACTGGAACGTCGGGAGCCCGGCGCTGCCGTTGCTGGTGTTCGGGTCCAGCGCCGCGCACAGGGTCGAGGGGGCGAAGATGCCGCCGCCGAAGAACTCGCAGCCCCGCTTGGTCGACGCGCACGCGGTGGCGTCGGTGCCCCGCATGGTGATCCACGTGAACTTGTCGGCCTTGCCCACCACGCACTCGCCGAAGGTGTCCTTGAACTCGTCGCAGGTGCCGTTGAGCTCGACCGTCTTGTTCTGGTCCCTGCAGTCGGCGGTCGCGTCGGCCACCGTCCACTGCGAGCCGCGGTACTCGCGGCACTCGAGGCCCTTGCTGAACCCGTTGGTGTAGACGCACCGGCCGATGTTCTGGGTCGGCTTCTCGGGGAGCGGCCCCTTCGGGCCACCACAGGCGACAGCGAACAGCACGACCGCAGACAGGGGAAGCATTCGAGTTGACATGCCTCCCCTTACGACAGGGTTTGTACAATGTTTCAGGTCATTTCACTGAAACTGCAAGTGCTTGAAATAGCTGATTAACGCGCGCAGGTGGGCCAGGCCGAGTTGCACCAGGAAGTCGCACTTATTCTTGAAAGCTGAGTAAATCAGCAGATCTACTGAGCTAGGCGACACGCTCCCCTTCTTTGGCTGAGTTGCACGCCTGTACCCCTTGTTGTCAGAGGCAGTCGACCAGGCCTGCGTCGGCCGCGGCGGGGAGGATGAACGTCGTCGGCGGCACGGTGGAGACGGTGTACGTGCCGGCGTCGAGCGCGGGAATGGTGCACGGCGTGAGCACCGGCGCCCTCGGAGCCGCAGCCCCCGCGCCACTGCCACACGTGGTGTAGGTCGGGGGAATGGCGAGGGAGATGAACCCGCCGTCGATGGTCACGGTGCAGGTGCTGCCTCCCGAGTAGGTCGTCGCCTCGAGGGTGAAGGGCTGGTTCACCACGACGGTGCCCGCATCAGGGCGGTGGCAGACCGCGTACGGCGCCGGGTCGATGGCGTCACACGGCGGGGAGCAGCTCCACAGCAGGGCACTGACTACGGCGAGGGTGCAGAGGAGCAGGGTTCGCATGGCGGGGAGCTTGTGCAAACCACGTGCACCGCCACTTCCCGAGCGGGAGGACCCTCCCGGAGCCTCAAGAATGACGTGGATGTCGTGACAGCCCCGCCCGGGTCTCCCGACAATCTGAGACCCCATCGACTATGAGCGTACGCCCCATGTCCCCACCTCCCGCGACGGGCACCTGGCGATGGGCTGCGGTGGGCGGCACGGTGGCGCTGGTGGCGTACGCGCTGACCCTCCACCCCGGCCTTCCCGGCGGTGACGCGGGCGAGCTCGCTTCGGCCGCGTGCGCAGGAGGGGTGGCGCATCCTCCCGGGTACCCGCTGCATGGCCTGTTGTTGCGGTTGATGGCGCTGGTTCCCCTCGGCTCGGTGCTGTCGCGCTTTCATTTTCTCTCCGCGCTCTGCGGCGCCGCGACCGTCGCGCTGGTGATCGACGTGGTGACGCGCTGGACGAAACGTTCCGCGGCCGGTGTGCTCGCGGGGGCGGCGTGGCTGGCGAGCCCGCTCCCGTGGCTCTACGCGACCACCGTGGAGGTCTTCGCGCTGCACACCGCGCTGGTGGCGTTGGTGGCCTGGGCCCTCACCCGCGATGTCGAGGCCGGAGGCTCGAGGCGCTCGGCGTTGCTGCTCGGCCTCGCCAGCGGGCTCGCGCTGACCCATCACCAGACCTCGGTCTTCGTGGTGGTGCCGTTGCTCGCCGTGCGCGCGTGGAGACACCCCGCGCGGCCCGCGTTGCTCGGCGGCCTCGCGCTCGGGTGTGCGCCGCTGCTGGTGCTCCCGTGGTGGAGCGGGGTGGACACGCCGTTCTCGTGGGGGGACCTCCGCACCGTCGACGGGTTTCTCACCCACGTCCTGCGACGCGAGTACGGGACGTTTCAGCTCGCGGCCGGCGAGGCGGGTGGCGGACTCGGGAGTTTTCTGTCGGCCTTCGTGGACTTCGAGCGCAGCCAGGTGTTCGGGGTGATCGCCGTCGTGGGGGTGTTGAGCTTCGGGCGCGCGTGGCTCCGGGCGAAGTCGCGTACGTGGCTCGCGGTCGGCGCCGGGGCCTTCGGGCTGTCGCTGGTGGTGTTCGGCTGGCTGGCGAACCTGCCCCTCGAGAACCCGCTGTTTCGCGAGGTGGTGGCCCGGTTCTTCTTGATGCCGCACTTGATGCTGTGTGCGTGCGTGGCGCTCTCGGTGCCAGGACAGACGCCCCTCACCCGGCCTGCGCCCGACCTCTCTCCGCTGACGCAGGGGGAGGTGATGACGTGGGTGGTTTCAGGAGCGGTGGTGGTGCTCGGCTTGCTTCAGCACCCCCGTCACGATCCGACCTCGGTGCGGAACTACGGCCTCGCGCTCCTCCACCAGCCCGACGACGCGCTGGTGCTCACCCAGGGCGATCTCATCGGCAACTCGATGCGCGCGCTCCAGGCCTGCGAGGGCGTGAGCCCGAAACTGCGCGTCATCGATCAGCAGCTGCTCAGTTACCCCTGGTACGTGACCCGCCTGCGCCGCGCGATGCCCAACGTGACGTTTCCCCCCGGCGATCGCTGGCACCCGCGCGACGCGAACGCGTTCCGGCTGCAGCAGTTTCTCGCCGCCAACGGGCAGCGGCCGATCCTCGTCTGCGGCGGCTTCAAGCCGGGCGACGTCACCGACTTCCGCGCCGTGCCCTGGGGCCTGTGTGAGCGGCTCTTGCCTCCGGGCGCGCCGTTCGACGAGGAGGCGTGGTTCCGCGAGAGCGAGGCGCAGCTCCCCCCGCTCGAGGGGACGAACGCGCGGGCCGCGAAGGGCACCTGGGAAGAGGCGGTGCGTCGCGACGTCTGGCACGCGCGGGCCCAGCGGGGTCTCACCGCGCTCACCGTGGGCATCGCGCACGAGAACGACCCGGCCTGGCTCACCCGCGCCTACGACGTGCTGCGCGACTGCACCGAGCACGACGAGGCGCCGCAGCCGAACGTCTTCAAGAACCTCGGCATCGCGGCCGGCCGGCTCGGGCGCACCGCAGAGATGAAGGCCGCGCTCCGCCGCTACGTCGCGGTGGCCCCGAAGGACGATCCCGAGCTGCCCGCCGTGCGCGCGCTGGCGGAGCAGTAGGCTGCACCGGTGACGCAGCCGTTGAGCGCGATGGACTGGTGGGACGATCGCGACGACGCCTCGCGGCTGGTGCACGCCGACACGCTGACCGCGCAGGGCGACCCTCGCGGCGAGTTCATCCTGCTCCAGTGCACCCAGCCGACTTCCCCCCGCGTCGCGGAGCTGTGGGCTCGCCATCACGTCGAGTGGCTCACCGGGCTCGGCTTTCCCCCACTGGGGTGGTTCGTGAAGAGCCCCGGGTTGTCGAGTGCGATGCAGCGCGTGGGCTCGACCTTCGAGCTGTGGAGCGCGCACTTTCAACGCGGCCACCTCACGCGGTTATGGGCGCCCCGGCTCGACGCGACCTTCAAGCAGCGGCTCCTCGACGAAGCGACGCTGCGTCACCTCGAGCTCGACGACTGCGACCCCGACCTGCTGCTCGAGACCCTGCGGGGTTTCCGCCTCGAGGTGCTGGGCATCAGTGGCTCGACGACGATGACCGCGCGACGGCTCGAGGCCCTCGTCGAGTCGGAGGTCTTCGCCGGTCTGGCCGAGCTCGACTTCAACGCGGGGACCCCGACGGACCAGGCCGACGCCCGCGCCATCTTCGTGATGCAGGAGGCGGCGCGCGCCCCCCGGCTCACCCGGCTTCGGCTCGAGGGCACGCTGTCCAACCGGCCGTTGCGGGCGCTGCGGGCGGAGTCGTGGACGCGGCGGCTCACGCACCTCGACGTCTCGACCCGCGACGCCACCGAGGAGCTCCCGGCGTTGCTGGCGCACCTCCCCGCGCTCGAGTCGCTCTCGCTGGGGGTGCATCGTGCCGAGCCGGCGCTGGCCCACGCGTTGCTCGCCCACCCGGTGCTGCGCACGGCCCGCATTCGCACCAGCGCGCCGACGCCGCTCCCCGAGGCGCTCGCCCAGCGGCTCCAGGACCGCTTCGGCCCCCAGGCGCTGGTTCGTTTCTGATCAATTCGCCGCGCGGCCCGCTAGGTTGTTGCACCACCAACGGGGGTTCCACCATGCACGGTCGTAGTTCGCGGCGTCTGACGTCCATCGCGGTGTCGTCTGTCCTCCTGCTGTCTGGCGCCGTGCTGGCCGACGAGTACTTCGTCAGCATCGGCCGGGGCAAAGGCAAGGACGCGACGAAGGAGAAGCCCGCGAAGGACCTCGGGAACATCGTCGCCAAGCTCAAGGACGGCGACACCATCAACATCGCCGAGGGCGTGTACGTCGGTCGCGACGAGACGGGGAGCGACCAGGTGCCGGTCGCGGTGAAGATCATCGGCGGCTGGGCCGACGACTTCAGCAAGCGGGACCCGTGGGGCGCTCACAAGACCATCTTCGCCGGCGTCAACACCATGGGCGGCTCGACGCAGTACCGGCTGATCGTCACCCCCAACAACTGCGCCGAGATCCTCATCGACGGCATCGTCTTCGACAACGGCCCGCGGAATAACTACCTCGGCGACACCGAGCTGATCATCAGCCGCCAGGCCACCGCGGGGAAGAACCGGAACCCGTCGCCGGAGTCGGGGGCGATCAAGCTCGAGCTCCCGAAGAAGTGCGCGGGCACCATCTCGAACAACGTGGTGATGAACACCGCGCCCACCGGCGGCGCGATCTCGGCCTGGGGCCACCAGGAAGGGAAGCTGACCATCAAGAACAACCTCGTCATCAACAACACCGGCGAGGGCATCTTCGCGATGACGAAGTGGAAGTCGAACACCGGCATGGCGCAGTTCATCATCGAGAACAACACGGTGCTCTTCAGCTGGAAGCACGACCCGCTGGCGACCTACGGCGGCAACGCACTCAAGCTCGACCAGGAGGTCCAGCTCGTCGCCTCGAACAACGTGTTGGCCTTCAGCGACTACGGCGGCGTCGACAACATCAAGGTCGCCAAGAAGATCACCCTCAAGGACAACCTCTTCACCGCCAACCGGCTCTACGACTACCGCGAGTTCAACACGACGGTGAAGGTCTCGGAGTTCGAGGACGAGGCGGACCAGCTCGTGGCGTCGACCGGCAACGTGTCGGCGGAGATCAAGGTGCCGGTGGGCGAGGCCTTCGCGAAGCTCTACGCCGGCCGCAAGGAGATCAGCCGCGCCGCGGTGGACGCCAAGGCGAAGGCGGCGAACAACGGCGCCAACGCGCTGCGCGGCATGCTCGGGCTCCCGCTGCAGGCCAACGCCGTGGGCGACGACGCCGAGGTGTGGCTGCCGCGGTTGAGCATCGATGATGCCATTCGCGCCGGCACCACGAAGTACGAGGGGAAGTACGGCTGTCAGAAGCCGTAGGCGGCGGGCCTACCTCGCCAATCGCGCGATGACGTCCGGGAGCAGCTCTCCCGCGCGCGCTTCGATCTTCACCACCGCGTCCGCGTCGGCGCGGGTGGGGCCGAGGTTGAGCACCGCCACCGGTTGGCCGTGCTCCTTCGCCCGCAAGACGAAGCGATAGCCCGAGAACACCGTCAACGAGCTGCCGATGACCAGCAGCACGTCGGCGGCGTCGAGACGCGCGAAGGCGTCCTCCACGCGCGGGCGGGGCACCGCGTCACCGAAGAACACGACGTCGGGCTTGAGCACCCCTCCGCACGCGCAGGGCGGCACCACGAAGTCGCGCACCACCGCGTCGGGCAGGTCGGCGTCGCCGTCGGCGAACAAGGTGTAGTTCCACGCGAGGGCGTGCGGGTTGGCGTGCTCGAGCGTGCGCTGGAGCTCGTCGCGGTCGATGGTCGCGCGGCACGCAAGGCAGCGCACGTCGGCCAGCGCGCCGTGCAGCTCGAGCACGTGGGCGTGGCCTGCCTTCTGGTGCAAGCGGTCGACGTTCTGGGTGATGAGGCCGGTGACCTGGCTCCACTGCGCGAGCGCGCGGTGCGCGGCGTTGGGGGCGAAGTCGCGAAAGCGCGGCCAGCCGAGCATCGAGCGGGCCCAGTAGCGCGCGCGGGTCGCCGGGTCGTCGAGGAACTCGCGGTGCTGAATGGGTGGGCGCTTGCGGGGCGGCGCGGTGGGCCCGCGGTAGTCGGGAATGCCGGACTCGGTGCTGATGCCGGCGCCCGTCAGCACGCACACGCGCTGGTCCCGCAGGAACTCGACGAGGGCTTGCACGCCGCGGTGCTCTAACGCACCACCCGCGGGCGCGCACCGGCCGGCCGGGGGAGGCACGTCGTACTCAGAGGCCGAGCGCGGTGAGCGAGGGGTCACGGCAGAGAAGCGGGCGGCGGCAGCGAAGGCTCGATCACGTGCTGCACCAGCCGCTCGTCGCCGTAGACGCGCTGCGAGGTCAGCACCACCATGAAGCACGCCTCTTCGAGCTGGAGTTCGCCCTTGAGCAGCTCGAAGTGGGCGAGCAAACCGAAGACCGGCTCGAGCAGTGCTTCTGGTTTCCCCAGCTTGATGAGGCGGCTCAACAGCACCTCTGCGCGGAGCATGGTGGCCTCGTCGACGATCGGTCGCAGCGCGGTGAGGGCCTCGGCGAGATCGGGCTCACCGTGTTCCGAGAAGAAGAAGGGCAAGGCCCGGCGCACGCAGTGATCGATCCACCCGGCGGCGAGGCGGGCGCGCGCGAGCTCCGCCAGCGGGCTCCAGCGCGGCGCGAGGGCGGCCACCACCGCGTCGGCGTCGGTCACTGGCAGACCGCGATGCAGTTCTTGCAACCCGCACACGAACTGCCGCAGGTGCAGGTCGCGCACGCGCCCGCGTCACCGAGCTCGCAGGCGGGGCGGCAGGCCGGCGCGGTCTCGGCGCCGAGGAAGACGCAGTGTTGTCCTGTGGGGCACGTACCGGGCTGGCACACCGGGGGCCCGCACGCCGCGCAGAGTGAGAGGAGCGTGAGGAGCCACCGGCGCATGCCCCGCACCCTATTCGACGAGGCCGCCCGCATCTTGGGCCGGTTTGAGTAGAAGCCTCGGCGTGCGGCGCGCGGTGGGGTCTCTCGTCCTGGGGCTGGTCCTGCTCGTCGGCGCGGAGCACGCGTGGTCGTACTTCCCCTTCCTCTCCGACGACGCGCTGATCAGCCTCCGCTATGCGGAGCGCCTGCTCGACGGCCACGGCCTCACCTGGACCGCCGGGGAACGCGTCGAGGGGTACACCGATCTCGCGTGGGTGCTGCTCACGGCCCTCTTCGGCGCGCTGCGGGTCGACCTGATCTTCGCGGCGCGGGCCCTCGGCGTCGTGGGCGCGGCCGCGGCGGTGATCATCACCGCGCTGCGGCCCGAGCGCCCGACCTCGATCTCGCTGCCGCGGGTGCTCGGTGGCTCGCTGATGCTCGTGCTCTCCGGGCCACTGGCGGCGTGGTCCATCGGTGGGCTGGAGCACGGCTTCCAGGCGGGCGTGATCGTCGCCGCGGCCTGGCTGGTGATGCGGCAGCAGCCCGGCGTGACGCCCCCGCGCGTCGAACGGATTCTGCTCCCCGCGTCGCTGGTGCTGCTCGCGTGGCTCCGGGCGGACGGCGTGGTGCTGGTCGCCGCGCTGCTCCTCGGCAACGTCCTGCGCTTCGTCACGAAGGAATCGCTGCGACGCTCCTTTCAGTGGGGCCTCGCACCGCTGGCGGCCTTGCTGCTGCAACTGGGCTTCCGGCGGCTCTATTACGGCGCGTGGGTGCCCAACACCGCGCTGGTGAAGGTCAGCTTCAGCCTCGCGCGCATGCAGTTGGGGTGGCAGCACGTGCAGGCGTGGGCCGTCTTCGGGGTGCTGCTGTTGGTCGCCACCGGCGTCGCGGTGCTGGGGCAGGTGCGGCGCGGCGAGCGACGGTGGGTGGTGCCGCTGCTCGCTTCGGTGGCCTGGTTCGCGTACCTCGTGGTCGTCGGCGGCGACATCTTCCCCGCATGGCGGCAGGTGTTGCTCGGGCTGGCGCCCCTGGGCCTCGTCATCGCCGAGGGCGCGGAGGTGTGGTGGGCGCGCACCCGCTTCGAGCGGCGCGGGCTGACCGTCGTCGCGCGGGCGGTGCTGCTCGTGGGCTGGGGCGCCCTCGTCGTCGGGTACCGGCACGCCCAGTTGGTGGATCCGCAGAACCAGCGTGCCCACGACGAGCGCTGGGAGTTCGACGGCGCGTCGCTCGGCCCGTTCCTGAAGACCGCGTGGGGTGACCGTCGGCCGTTGCTCGCGGTCGATGCGGCCGGCGCTTTGCCGTACTTCTCGCAGTTGCCGAGCCTCGACTTGCTGGGGCTCAACGATCGCTACATCGCCACCCACCCGCCGCCGCTCATGTCGACGGTCTCCACCGGCCACGAGTTGGGCGATGGCGCCTACGTCTGGAGTCGCAAGCCCGACATCCTCGCGATGTGCGGCGCCGCGGGGGCCTCCGCCCCGTGTTTCCTCGGCGGCAAGCAACTCTTCGCGCTCCCGCACTTCCAGGAGACGTACCAGCTGATGCGGTACCACAGCGTCGGCTCGAAGGATCTCCGCGGTGACCTGTGGCTGCGCCGGGAAGACGGCGTGCTCGGCGTGCAGCGCAGCCAGACGCGGCTCGTCGTGCCCGGGTGGTTGCTCGCGCAGAGCTCCGGCGTGGCGGAGCTGCACGACGGCCGCCTCGAGACGCTGGTGACGGCGATGGTCCCGGCGCACCTCGAGCGGCTGCGCGTGCCAGCGGGGACGTGGCGGGTGACGGTGCGCACGCGCGGCGCCCCGGTGCAGCTCGGCGTGTGGTGCGAGGGGCAGAGTGTTCCGCGGACCGGGCTCGAGGGCCTGGTGGTCGAGGCAGTCGGCGAAGTGCACCTCGACCTGCTCGCCGGCACCCGTGGCGTCGAGCCGGCCTTCGTCGACGAGCTCGCCCTCGAACGGACCACCGACGCGCCGCAGGTGCGTTGTGCGCCCGGGGCCCAGCCCGCGGTGCTCGAGGTGAACGCGACGCAGCTCGGCACCTCGGCGCTCGACGGCGCCCATTACCTGCAGCCGCAGGGGCTCAAGTTGACGGGGCGGATCGCGCGCGTGCACCTCGAGCCGGGCCACGGCACGCGCTTCGAGCTCAGCGTCGACGGCAACGACGACTGTCGGCTCCGCTTCTTCGTGGGCGTGCAGCTGATCGGCGAGCGGCCGTTGCCACCCCGGGCCACCGGCGGTCTCGCGTTGCACGGGGTCGAAGTGCCCGCGGAGGCCGAGGTCATCGAGGTGAGCTGCTCGGGCGGCGACGGTCAGTACGCGCTGGGACACTTCCGGCCGATGCCCTGACGAAACGCGCTACCGTCGCTCACCTGAACCTGAAGGAACTGACCTTGAACGAGCGACTCCTGACGATGGTGCTGGTGCTGGCGGCGACGGTGGCCCAGGCCCAGGACGTGACGATCAAACTGGGCACCCTCGCCCCCCAGGGCAGCACCTGGCACAACCTCCTCAAGGAGCAGGCGGAGAAGTGGTCCGAGGCGTCCGGCGGCAAGGTGAAGCTCAAGATCTACGCCGGCGGGACGCAGGGCAGCGAGGGCGACATGGTCCGCAAGATGGGCGTCGGCCAACTCCAGGCCGCGTGGATCAGCAACGTCGGCCTCCACGACGTGGCGGCCGAGCCGATGGTGTTCTCGACCCCCGGCCTCTTCGACGAGCGCGACTTCCGTGACGTCTTGCCGAAGATCGAGGCGCAGCTCGCCGGTGTCCTCGACGCCCGCGGCTACGTGCTGCTCTCGTGGGCCCAGGTCGGCACGGTCAGCATCTTCTGCACCAAGCCCTACGCCACGCCCGAAGCCGCAGCCGACGGAAAGTTCTTCGCCTGGGCGGGGGACTCCGCTTCCATCGAGGCGTTCAAGCTCGTCGGCTTCCGCCCGGTGGTGCTCTCGGAGACCGACATCGTGCCTTCGCTCCAGACGGGGATGATCACCTGCGTGGGCCAGGTGCCGGCGTACAT
>JBBRUE010000065.1:0-14116 GCA_038248085.1 Myxococcales bacterium
GCCGGTGCTGCACTCGCCGTTCACCGTCCCGGGCGACGCGCTCTTCACCTCGCCGCAGCAGGTCGACCTCTCGTCCGGCCAGGTGCTGTCGAACTTCATGGGCGCGGTGCTTCACGACACGACGCTCGAGCTGAGGACCCTGGGGTCCAATGGGTACTGGGTGCGGACGAGCCGCGACCTGCTGCCCCTCGAGCTCCGGCCGGCCGAGCTGGCGACGGTCGGCCAGATGGGGCTCTTCCGCTCTGACGCCGGGGTGCTGCGGCTCTTCGGCGAGGGGGTCGACGGTGGCTCAGGCGGCCTCGACGTGACGCCGGCCTTCTTCACCGGCCCCACGCAGCGACTCGTGCCCCTGGCGTGGACGGAGGCCGATGGCACGGTCACCGGCGCCTTCGCGGCCCTCTCGGGGTCGGGTCAAGCGGCGCTGATCGAGCGGTCCGGCACGGTGCGCCACCTGGCCGACTTCGTGGTCGACGTCGCCGCCGCGCCGTTCGTCCCCGATGCGGGGCACCCGGTCCTCCTGCTCCAGGAGCCGAAGAGCGGCACCGGTCCCCGGGTGTTCGCGATCGGTGTCGCGGGCGCTCCGCCGGTCTTGCTGGGGGAGCTGGCGGACGCCGCCGATGCCGGGAACATCCTCGGGCTGGCCGTGGGGTTCCGTGCCAACTTCGAGGGCGTGGCCGTTCGGTTCGATGTGAGCGGCATCGTAGCGGGTCGCGGCGAACACGTGCGGAGCGTCACCTTCGGGCCGTCGCTGCTCTCGTTCTCGGAGCCCTTGCCCTGCGCCTTCGGGGTCAGCGACTACGCCGTCCGCGCGACGGACGCCGGGCCCTCGCCGGTCGCGAGCTGCCTGGGGCCTGATCAGGATCTCCTCGTCGGGCTCGAGCGTGGGCTCTCGCAGCCCCTCGCGGTGCGCGGGGGCATCGAGGTCGGCACCAGCGGCGGGCACTTGCGGCAGTTGCTGCGCGGGCAGCTCGCCTGGTCCGACGACATGTTGCACGAGGTGTTCGACGTGCTCCCCGGCCACCCCGACAGCCTGGGGGTCCGCGCCTCCGACGGGGCGCTCCTCGCCGTCCAGGGCGCGGCGCTCTTCGTCAAGCCGCTCGACGAACGAAGGGACACGCCGGACGGCGGCGCCGGGCTCGGGTTGATCGAGCGGTTCCCCGACCCCGAGTTCGCGACCATCGCCCTCGTCGAGGGTGCCGACCTGCGCCTGCTGGCCGATGGCCTCGTGTACCGCGAGCTGTCAGGGGCCAGGAGCTATCAGTACTTCGTACAGAGCCCTCAGTTGCTGCGAGACGCCCGCGCCCGCGAGCTGGTGGTGGGCACGGACCAGGTGTTGGTGGTGACCAGCGGCGACGCGCTCTATGCGGCGAAGGCCGTAGCCGGCTCGGTGGAGGTCGCCTCGGCGCGACTGCGGCCGGCGCCGGGGTTTCCCATCGTCGACTGGGCGCTGCGGGCGAGCACCGTCGGGTTTCTCGAAGGGTGGGCCATCGCCAACAACCGGCTCTTCCGCGTGACGGCCAGCAGCGCTGAGCGGTGGAAGGCCGTCGAGGTGACGCTGACCGGCCGAGACCCGCTCGGGGTGTGGTTCTCTGGCGCGGGCGCGCTGCTGGGCACCACCTCGGGGGAGGTGCTCGCGTTGCCGTCGCGCGTGCCGGTCGCGCCCGCGGTGCAGGAGCCGGTGACCGGCATTGCCGGGGTCTGTGGCTCGGTGTTCCTGACCACCAGCGAGACCGTCTCGCAGCTGTCGGCCGCGGGCGCGTGGGTGCCGGTGCAGCTGCCGGAGCTGCCGGGCTGGCCGACGCCGGTGGAGCCTCGGCTCGAGGTCGTGGGTCACCGGGTGTTCGTCAGTGATGCGTTCGGCGCGGTGCTCGAGCTGCCGGTCGCCTGTCCGTGAGCTGCGCGGTCGTGCTCGAAAGACTCAAGCGGCCTCGAGGGGGTGGGCGTGCGAGGTCCTCCTCCGGTGCTCGCCTCCCGCGGGCCCCGCGACCCCGGGCACGGGTTTCGTTCGTCGGGAGGGCGGGTGCTCTTTCGCTCGAGTTTCTATTCGTACTCGAAAGGGTTAACTTTCCGCCCTGAAGCGCGTATGATTTGAAACTCGCTCGTTTCCTGGAGGCCCCCCGTGTCCACCCGCATCCCACTCCTCGGGGACATCACCCGTCCCGTCGACTTCATCAGTCAGCGGCAGGTCTTCCGTATCGAGGAGCTGGAGCAGGCCTACCGGGACATGGGCCGTTCCGCCGCGAGCGCGCAGGCGACCGTGCGGTACCACGTCAAGGCCGGGCGGCTGTTCGTCGTGCGACACGGGGTCTACACGCGGACCTCGGGGTGGGACCCGTGGCTCATCGGGAGCCGGTTGACCGCGGACGCGGTGATCTCGCACGACGGAGCGCTCTCGCACTGGGGCTGCACCGGCGTGGGGCACCGCGTGAGCTTCATCACGGCCACGCGAACGGGGGTCACGCGGTTCAACGAGGTCATCTACCAGTCGCTGCGCGTCGAGTCGGGGTGGCTGCTGGGCGAAGTCGCGACGGTCGAGCGCTTCGGGCAGCCGCTGCAGGTCACCTCGCTCGCCCGGACGCTGGTCGATTGCCTGGCGTTGCTCTCGCGCGGACCAGAGCCGGTCGAGCTCTTCGAACTCTTCCGGTCGACGGCGCGGGCCACCGATCCCGCAGTGATGATGCGGCACGCGCGCCAGTACGACAGCCCGCTGCTCATGTCGCGACTCGCGTTCTTCCTCTCGTCGACACGGAGCGACCTCACGACGCGGCAGCTCCACACGCTGGAGCGCGAGGGCTTGCCGGCGCCCGACTACTTCCAGCGGACCACGCGTTCGAAGAAGGACACCATCGTCAGCCGATGGAACCTCATCGTTCCTCCCGCGTTGTTGCGGGCCGCGAACAAGCGCTGACTGGCGGCCGTTGGAGTTCGAGTCGAGCCGGGCGCGTGACGACTTGCCCGCCCACGTCCCTTCAGCCGCTGTTCTCTCCCCAGCGCGGACCCGCCATCGCGTCCCGATTGCGCCACCGGCATGAATCGACTTCGCTCTGCGCACCGATGACCCTCGATGACTGGCTCGCGCGAACGCGTGACGCACTCGAAGCGCGCTGGCCGGGGGTCGTGCTCGGCGCGCCCGGTCCCCACCTCGCGCGGCACCTCGCCGCCACCGACACGCCCGACGCGTTGGCGAGCGCCGACCTGCTCCTCGCCGCGGCCGCCCTGCAGCACGACGCGCGCGCCCTCGCCTACCTCGACGCGCTGCTGATCACCGAGGTCCGCCGCGCGGTCTCTCCGCTCGACACCTCGGGCGTGCTGGTCGACGAGACGACGCAGCTCGTCCGCGAGCGCCTGCTCCTCGTGGGCCCTGACGGCCACGCGCGCCTCGCCGACTACTCGGGTGAAGGCTCGCTCGGCGCCTGGCTGCGCGCGGTCGCCGTGCGTATC
Organism: Myxococcales bacterium; assembly: GCA_038248085.1. Lineage (GTDB taxonomy): Bacteria > Myxococcota > Myxococcia > Myxococcales > Myxococcaceae > Archangium_A. The sequence goes on from JBBRUE010000065.1 coordinate 3,442, forward strand.
GCGCTCAACAGCAAGCGCCCGGGGGCCCGCGAAGAGCTCGTGGGCGACCTCCCCGACAGCCCGCTGGCCGACCCGGACCCCGAGCTCGCGCTGCTCCGCGCCCGCTACCGCGAGTCGTTTCGCGCGGCCGTCACGGAGGCGCTCACCGCGTTGACTCCGCGCGATCGCACGATGTTGCGGCTCACGGCCATCGATGGCCTCACCTGTGCGCGCGTGGGCCAGATGTACGGCAAGGACGCGTCGACCATCTCGCGGTGGTTGGCGCAGAGCCGGGCGGTGTTGCTCGAGCGCACCCGCGGCACGCTGGCGAAGTCGCTCCAGCTCACCGACTCCGCGCTCGACAGCGTGATGCGCGCGGCCGACAGCGAGCTCAACCTGAGCATCTCGAAGTTGCTCGAGAGCTCGGCGGGCTGAGCCCACAGGTGGAATTGAACTCTTTTGCAACGGACTTCCCGACCTCGTGTCACCTCCTCAGGAGAGCCCGACCATGTGCCCTGACGAGAACACCCTGCTTCGTTTCGCCCGTGGTGCCGCCGGCGCCGAGCTGCCCGCCCTCGAAGCCCACCTCGACGGCTGTGAGCAGTGCCGTCGCGCCATCGCCGCGGCGGCCTCGGAGCAGACGCTCCCCACCTCCCCCTCGTCCCACGAGCTGACGCCCGGCCAGCGCGTCAACCGCTACGAGGTCGAGCGCGAGCTTGGGCGCGGCGGTATGGGCGTGGTGTACCAGGCGCGAGACGTGACGCTCGATCGCCGGGTGGCCCTCAAGCTCCTGCACGCGCGGCGCGACGAGGCCGCCCAGGCCCGGCTGCTCCGCGAGGCGCAGGTGATGGCGAAGCTGGCGCACCCCAACGTGGTGCCGGTCTTCGAGCTCGGCGAGTGGCACGCCGACCTCTACCTGGTGATGGAGCTCGTCACCGGGGTCACCCTCGAGGCGTGGCTCAAGCGGCAGAAGCACCGGCGCCGCGACATCCTCTCGCACTTCGTCGCCGCCGGCCGGGGCCTCGCCGCCGCGCACGCCGCGGGGGTGGTGCACCGCGACTTCAAGCCGGCCAACGTGCTGGTCGGCCTCGACGACCGCGTGCGGGTCACCGACTTCGGGCTCTCGCGGCCGGGACCGGCGCTCGAGCTGCCGGCGAGCGACTCCGCGGTGGTGACCCGCGACGGCACCATCGTCGGCACCCTGGCGTACATGGCGCCCGAGCAGCTCGACGGGAAGACGGCCGACGAGCGCAGTGACCAGTTCTCGTTCTGCGTCTCGCTGGTGGAGGCCCTCAGCGGGCAGCGGCCCTTCGAGGGCGAGTCGTGGGCGCAGCTCACCCAGAGCCTGACGAAGAAGCCGCGCATGGCGGGCGTGCCGTCGTCGCTGCGCGGGGTGCTCAAGAAGGGCCTCGAGCGCGAACCGGCGCGCCGCTACACGTCGATGACCGCGCTGCTCAACGCGATCGAGCGCGCGCAGCAGTTGGGGTGGAGCGCCGTCGTGGCCACCGGGCTCGCGGCGATGGCGGCGGCGGCCCTCGTCATCGTCCCGCCTGTGTCGTTCCGCACCACTCCAGCGGCCGTGACCCCTGTCGGGGCCGCGTTCGCCGAAGAGGAGCTCGTGCCGGTGGTGATGGCGGCCGTCGACATCGAAGCGGGAACCATCGTCACGATGGAGATGGTCCAGCAGCGGTCGATCCCCTCGATGTACACCACGACGTCCGTGGTGAGGCCCGACTCCGCCTCGTACATCATCGGGCAGAAGCTGAAGGTGCCGGTGCAGCAGGGCGACATGATGTTGTGGACGCACTTCGAGACGATGGCCGCGGAAGAGATGACGACGGTGGTGCTGGCGGCGCGAGATCTCCCGGCGGGCGCGGAGTTGACCAACGAGGTCATCGAACAGCGCGAGGTGCCGGCGCGCCTGGCGACCGGCTCGGTGATGCGGCCCCAGCAGATGCCGCACCTGCTCGGGCAGAAGCTGAAGGTCCCGGTGCGCAAGGGCGACATGCTCCTCTGGTCGGAGCTGGCCGACGGCGCTGCCCCGCTCGTCGAGGTGAAGGCGCCGCCGGTGCTCAGCGTCGCCGGTACGCGCTGGCAGTTCCCCGGGGCGCAGCACACGGTGGTGGAGTTCTTCGTCGATGGGACGGTTCGCTTCAGCGACTCGACCTCGACCGGAACGTGGCGGCAGGACGGCGCCTCGCTGGAGTTCGATTGCAACGGGTTCACCAGCTACTCCGTGACGATCGACGGCGACCACATGCGCGGCGTGTGGAAGCGGCTGAAGGGCGAGAGCCCGCTCGAGTCCTCATCGACCTCGCTGGACCGCTTGAACTGAAGCGCGCGCGCGTCCAGCCAGCAGGCTTGCCTTACCTCGGCAATCACGGGTGCCAGGACCGGCAGGAGCGCGGCGGGCCACGGCGTGCGCCTCACCCGGCCGCTCGCGTGTTGCCCGAACTGAGCGGAGCCCCGGAGCTGACTCAGGGACAGTGCATCACCAGCGGCCGAAAATCGGGGCTGGCGGCCCTGGCGAGGATCCACGCGGTGCCGGAAGGCCCGACGCTGATCATCGGAGGGTAGCGGAGGTCGCCGACCATGAGTCCATCGATGACGTCAGTGACCCCGGCGTCGGGCGCGTCGGTTCCGAGGACCACCAACGAGCGGTCGCGAGGCCACCAGAGGACGGCGCGGCCCGTGCCGTTCGAGGCGTGGAGCAAATAGGTCGGCGCGTCTGCGGCGATGAAGTCCAGCGCCAGCGGTGCGCTCCAACCGGAGCCGTCGTTTCGCGCAAACGAAACCACGTCGCGCGACGTCGAATCCCACCCGTGCCACCACGCCCTCGCTCGGCCGGAGCCGTCGACGTCGACGACGGTGTGCAGCGAGATCGTGCCACCATCTTCGGAGTCCAGGCGCTCTGAGGGGAGCCAGGCTCCGGAGACCCTTCGGGCCACCCGGAGTTCACTCCTCGATCGGTTCCACGCGAGCACCGCCGTCCCGTCGGGCGCCAGCGCGAAGGCCCGGGCAAAGGTCGGAGACTCACCGACCATGTCCAACCGCGTGTCGGTCGAAGCCCCCCGGCGCAGCGACGTCGCGTGGACTTCTGGCTCGTAGGTCGGCGGGAAGTAGCCCTGCCAGGCCACGATCGCCTCGCCGGTTTCGCTGACGCGCAGCAGGGGCTCGGCCTGGAAGAACACCTGGTCCGGCTGGACCGCCGTCGGCGGCGACCACCCTCCATCGGGTGCGAAGTGCCGGAACCGAATCGCCAGCCCACCGAGCTGCGCCAGCGTCTCGGCCCAGGTGGCGAACAGCTCGCCGCGCGCGTCGATCCGCACGTCGGCCCAATAGACCCGTTCACCGGCGGGGTTGATCCGCTCGATGGCGCGCCACCCTGCGTCGGGGGGACGGGTGGTGATCAGCAGCTCATTGACCGCGCCTGCATCGGCGCGATGACTCCATGAGAGCACCGTGGTCCCCGCGGCGTTGCTGTGCAGGCGGAGGTTCTCGTTGTTCTCTGCGTAGGGCGCCGCGCCCGCACCGTCGTAGATGATCTCGGGATCGCGCGCGCCGCCGTCGCGGAACACGGCGCGCGTCACCACGCGCTGGAGACCCTCGCGGTCTTGCTCGATCCACGCGACGAGCGCGTCGCCCGAAGGGAGCACGCTGACCACGCTGACCACGCCGTCGCCGAAGTTCGGCGCCATGACGATAGTCGGCGAGGACCAGCAACCCGTCGCGGTCACCACCGGCGGGACCTCCGGTGGTCCCGCATCGACACCGGCGTCGAGCCCTGCGTCATCGCGGCCGAACGCGTTGACCTCGAGTTGCGTCGCCAACCGGCCGCAGCCCGTCACCACCACCAGCACCACCCATCGCCACCGCCAGATCATGAGCAGTCTTCAACACCGACGCGGCGCAAAAACCACACCGCCCGCTCACCGTTCGCGGCGGCCAGAGACCAGGAAGAAGGCCCCGCTGCCCACCAACTCCTCCGTGCCAGCGCGGAGGGCGTTCGCCACCCGCCGGGTCGCGGCGCGAACGACCGCCCAGCAACGCTCGAACTCCGCGGCATCGCCACCGCCGGCGACGAAGTAACGGTGGGTCTCTTCCCGGCTCCAGATCCAGAACTCGCGTTCGTCGAACTCGAGCAACTGCGCGCGCTGGGCTCGCTGCGCAGGCGAGCCGTACGGAGGCAGCGTCGCGTGGGCCTGGTCTGACTGGAACACCGCGATGTCCTGCAGGCCGAGCCGGGTGAACATGCCGGGCACGAGCTCCCCGATGGAGTTGTGACCCTCGCCCAGCGCCTGCTTCCCCCGCTCGCACATCAGCTGGAACTTCACGTGAGTGAGCACCTCCTCGACCGGTGCGTCGAAGCGCGTCTTGCCCGGCAGCATCGCGTTCGAGAGGTTCGACGGCTCCGCCACGATGAGCAGCCCGCCGGGCTTCAACACCCGCCGCATGCCCGCCAGCACCGCCTCGGGGTCACGCAGGTGAATGAGGAGCGTCTGGCAGGTGACGACGTCGAACGAGGCGTCCTCGAAGGGCAGCACCTCGGCGGTCGACTGCCGGTAGCTCACGCGGTTCGAGAGGCCGAGTTGCGCCGCGCGCCGCGTCGCCTCTTCGACCCACCGCGGCTCACGGTCGACGCCCACCAGCGTCGCGCGGTCGGACACCAACGAGAGCATCGAGCGCCCCCAGTGACCGACGCCACTGCCGACGTCGAGCATGCGGGGGGCCTGTGGGAGCGCCCAGCGCCTGGCCATCAACTCGAGGAAGTCGTGGTGCCACCAGAAGTCGCGTTGCTCGCCGAAGTACTCGGCCGAATGTGGAGTCTCCATGGTGTCTTGAGGGTCGGCTGAACTCCCGGGCCCTGACAGTCCCGCGCCGAATGCGCGACCGGTGCATTCGAGCTGGCTACTGCTTCGTGAAGGAGAAGGTCACCGAGTCGAGGCCACCGGCGCTCCCGGTGAGGGTGCCCGCGCGCAGCGTGGCGGGCGTGACCGGCACGGTGGTGAACGCGGTGATCTGATCACTGCTGATGCCGTCGACGTCGATGCAGTCGAAGGCGAAGCCGGTGGCGAAGAGCTCGGAGGCGGTGACGGTGCAGCCGCCGGTGGTCCACGTCGGGTCGTAGGTGTTGTCCACCTTCACTGCGAGGCCGTTGTAGCTGCTGACCGTCGCGGGGCACCACAAGGCGATCTCGGGGTCGGGGGCAGACGCCGAGTCCCACGCGACGGTCGGGTCGACGTGGGCCGCCGTCGGCTGAACGACCCACCGCGAGGCCGGGTCGATACCGCAGGTCTGATCAGCGAGGCAGGCATCGGGCGCGGCGCAGCTCGAGCACAGCGCGCCGCCGTGACCGCAAGCGGTGGCCGTCGTTCCGGGCTGGCAGGCGCCGCCGACGCAGCAGCCCTGGCAGGTCGCGGCTGAACAGGTCGACGCGCCTCCACCTCCGCCCGTCGCGCTCCCTCCGCCGGTTCCACCAGCTGATCCGCCGCCACCTGATCCGCCGCCACCTGATCCGCCGCCACCTGATCCGCCGCCCGTGACACCGCCGCCCGTGACACCGCCGCCGCCGCCGCCGCCGCCACCCGTCGCCGTGCCACCGCCCACGCCCGCGTCGAAGCCGCCGTGCATGCCCGCGTCGGCGTAGGGATCGTGCGCCTTGAACTGGGCGTTCCCGCACCCGACGGTCACCAGACAGAGAACGAGCAGCGGAAAGCGCATGGTGAGGCGTCTCGCACGATGGCGGGCTTTCGTCACTCCCGCGGGGACAATCCGTGCCAGGGGCGGGGCAACAGACCGAAGGTTCGTGTGTGACGTAGAGCAGCCACAGCGCCTTGAGCGTGCGGCGATGCATGGCCGCGGTGGGGTGGGGTCGTCTCCAGCGGCCACGCGGCACGCCACGCACCGTGACCAGGACGCTCAGCGATGACGCAGGGCACCGGGGTGAGTTTCTGGTCGTCCTGGCAGCCAGAAACTCACCCGAGTCGAAGGTTGCAGACGCGAGTCACGGGTGTCCGGTGTGTGGGGCTGCCCCGCTGCGACGCCAGCCGATCGCGAGCTTCGCCGACCACGCCCTCGAGGCTGTTGGGCAGTTACTTGATCAGCCCCAGCGTCATCTGCGACGACAGCCGCTGCGGAGGCTCCTGCTCGTCGAGTGGCCCGCCCGGCAGCGCGTTGATCCGCCCCGCCGCCGCGCTCCCCGAGAGGAACGCCGACTCGACGCGCGGGCCGAGGCACCAGTCGCCGACCAACCCGTATTCTGGAGACGACCGACGCCTGCGCCTTGCACAGCCGGCGCGCGACGTCGGCTCACGGCACCGCCACCCCGACCTCTTCACCCCGCAGAAACGGCGCCAGCGCCTCGCGCACCACCGGCGCAATCTGGTGCTGCCCGGGAAACTCCAGCCAGCGCACCGTGTGGCCCGCGGCGGCGAGTTGGTGTGCGGTGCCCACGCCGACCCCCAGCCCCACCACCTGGTCGTCGGTCCCGTGCGTGACCAGGACCCGCAGCGAGGCCGTCGAGGTCGGCACCTCGGCTTCGTTGATGCCGCCCCCCGACATGATCACCAGCCCGCCCAGGTGACAGGCTGCGGGGGCCCGCAGCGCGGCCTCCTCGGCCATGCGCCCACCCTGAGAAAAGCCCCCGAGGTAGATGTTCTCGCAGGCGACGCCCTTGCTGCGCACCTTGTCGATCAGCTTCCACAGCTGGGCGTTGGTCTGGGTGAGCTCGAGCGCCAGCCGCGCCACGTACGCGTCGCGCGACGGCGAGGAAAACGAGGGGATCCACGCGCGACCACCGAAGCCGGTGCCATGGGGTCCTTCGGGAACGAGGAAGCTCGCCTCGGGCAACGCCGCCGACACTTCCGCCGCGAGCCCCACCAGGTCGTCACCGGGCGCACCGTAGCCGTGGAGCAGGATGAACACCGTCCGCCCCGGCGCAGGCCGCGGCCCCACCTGCTCGTAGCTCAGCGCGCCCGTGAGCTTGCCCCACGCGAACCAGGCACCAGCGAGCCCCACCACCACCAGCGCGAGGCGCTTGACCCACGTCGTTGCCTCTTCGCCCATGGCACCGACGATAGCGCCGTGACGGGCCGCTAGAACGCGAGCTTCTTCACCGTCGTCTCGCGCGGCTTGATGGTGATCTCGATGAAGGTGTCGACCTTCTCCTCCGCGTTGATCAGCCGCAGACGGTGACTGCCCGCGGGCAGCGCGCGTTCGACGAGCGGCGTCTCGCCCAGCAACTGCTTGCCGAGGAACACCTGGGTCCACGGCTCGGTGTCGAGGGTGAGCGCGCCGGCCACGACGACCCGCTCCTTCGGCGCGGCACCGCGCTTCGTGAGCTGCGTCGGTGTGTCGAGACCCGTGTCGCTCGCTGCGGCGGCGGCCGCGCCCGTCGTGACCGGGGGCCGCGTGGCAGGGCCGGCGTCCGTCGCGGGCCCGGCCGCCGGGCGCGCCGCGATCGGAGTCGGCGTCCCGAGACCAGGGTCCGTCAGCGCGAAAGCAGGCGTGCGCGTCGGCGTGAGGAGACCCGCGTCCGTCACCGCAACGGCACCCTGGGCCCCGCGCGTCGCGCCGGCGTTCACCCACGCCCAGCCCGCAGCCAGGGCGCCACCGATGATCAGCACCCCGGCGACGAGGGCGCCGCTCCGCCCCGACTTCCCGGGAGACGCAGCCAGCTGCGACACCTGCGAACGCGACACACGCAGCGTCACCGCCGAGCTCGCGCTGGGGGGCGCCGGCGCCACGCGCGCCCGGGCATTCGCGGGCACCGTGACGATCGAAGCGACGCGCGGTTCATGGGTCTTCGTCGCCCCGTCCGGTGCGAGGCCGGGAGCGACGGTGCGGGTCGGCCGGCGGGCAGGCATCGACGGCTCCGACCCCGGCGACGGCGTCAGCGCCGCCTCGCGGTGGAACACGCCGAGCGCTTCGAGCTCCGGAGCGAACAGCTCGGCCATCGCCTCGGCGATCCCCGGCTCGTTCTCCGGCGCCGGGTGCCGCTTGCGCCACCCCTCGAGCGCCTCGAAGAAGTGTTGCCCGTCGGCGTAGCGCGCCTCCGGCTCGGGCTCGAGCGCGCGCACGAGGATCGCCTCGAGCTCCGGCTCCACCGCTGCGCGTGACGACGGGAGCGGTGCAGGCGCGCTGACCGCCAGCCGCCGCAAGATGCCGAGGTCGTCGGCCTTTCCGTAGAAGCGCGTGCCGGTGACCAACTCGAAGAGAACGATGCCCAGCGCGTACACGTCGGCCGCGCCCGTCACCTCGGTGCCGCCGCCCCCCGATTGCTCGGGGCTCATGTACCCCAGCTTGCCCTTGATCACCCCGGTGAGCGTTCGCCCGAGACGGCCCGCCGCGCGCGCGATGCCGAAGTCGAGCACCTTCACGCCGCCCTCGTAGGTCACGAAGAGGTTCTGCGGAGAGACATCGCGGTGGACGATCTTCAGCGCCTTGCCGTCGGGGCCCCCACGCCGGTGCGCGTAGCCCAGGCCCTTCGCCGCGCCCGCCACCAGGGCCACCGCGAGCGCCGCTGGTACCCGGCCCGCACGCTCCACCATGCGCCGCGCGAAGCGGCTGAGCGTCTGTCCCTCGAGGTACTCCATCACCAGGAAGGCAGTCGGCGGCTCCTGCCGCAGCTCGAAGACCTGCACGATGTTGGGGTGGTTGAGGTGGTAGGCGATGCGCGCCTCATCGAGGAACATCGTCATCGCCGTCGCGTCGGCCGACGGCCCGGGGATGACCCGCTTGAGCACCACCAGGCGGTCGAACCCTGCGCCGGTCTGCCGCGCTAGCCAGATCTCCCCCATCCCACCCCGGGCGATCTCCCGCACCAGCACGAAGTGAGCGACCGCCAACCCCGGCACCCAGGTCTGGACGGAAGGGGTGTCCACGGTACAGTCGAGTCTATGCGTTCGAGCGTGCTTGTCGCTGTGTTGCTGGCGGGTCACGCCGGCGCCGCTGAACCGACGCTCGGCCTGGCCCGCGCCCAGCTCAAGGAACTCAAGTACGCCGACGCGGCCCGCACCCTCGCCCAGCTCGCCGGCGCCGAGGGCTTCACGCGCGCCGAGGCCCTGGAGTTCTTCACCCTCGAGGGGCGGGTGAAAGCGGCGTTGAGCGACGCGGCGGGTGCGAAGACGGCCTTCAGCCAGGCGGCGTTGCTCGACCCCGAGCTGAAGCTCCCTGGCCGCGTCGGGCCCCGGGTGAGCACCCCGTTCCTCGAGGCGAAGGCCTGGGCACGGGAACACGGCCCGCTCGCGCTCGCTCCGCCCGCCCAGCCGACACGTGACGGGGAACGGTGGGCCCTCGACTTCAAGCCGCCGGGTGACCTGGGCGTGCTCATCGCGGAGGTCGTCTTCACCTGCCTCGAGGACGGGGTCTCCCGCGAGGTACGGGTTCCGGCGGCTGCGCTGGGCCGGCTCGAGGGCCGCGGGCAGAAGGTGACGGTGAGCTGGCACCTCCTCACCGCGCACCGCTGGGCACTCGGGGACGGCGGGCCGGTCGCGATTCCGACGCCGACGTTCGGCGCGCCTCCTCCGGTGTCCGCGCACCCGCTTCCCTCGGTCGCTGATGCCGTGGCGGCCATCGCCGCGGTCCCGGTGGTGCCGGAGCCGCCCCCTGACCACGGTCGCGCGTTGATGCCCCTGGGCATCGTCGCCATGGCCCTGGGGACGACGGGAACCATCATCGGGAGCCTCGACCTCTCCGGTGCCGGGGCCGCGGCACAACGCGCGCGCACCGCGAACACGCTCGAGGCACTCAACTCGGAACTCGCGTATGGGCGCTCGGCCCAGACGGCCGGCGCGGTCTTCCTGACGGTGGGCTCGGTGCTGGTCGCCGGGGGAGCGGCGCTGGTGGTGTACCGGGTCGTCTCGAGCGCCGCGCGGGTCAGCGTCGCGCCGACACCGGGTGGCGTCGTGGTGGCGGGGACCTTCCCGTGAGGCGGCTCCTCGTGGTGCTGCTGTGCTGCGCAGGGTGCACCGACTTCGACGCGCTCGGGACGCAGATCTGCCGTGAGAAGCCCTGGGTCTGCGACGCAGGCTCTCCGGGTGACTCCTACTGCCAGCCCTGCGCGGCCCACGTCGACTGCGGCGGAGACGGCGCGCTCTGCGTCGCGCTCTCGTTCGGGCGCGTGTGCGGGCGGGACTGTTCGGCCTCGACGTGTGGGCTCAACGAGAGCTGCCAGTCGATTCTCGTGAGCGGTGCGGTCGCCGGAAAGAACTGCCTGCCCACCCGCACGTTGACGTGCGACGGCGGCGTGCGCGACGGAGGTTGAGCTGATCAGGGCGGCCCGGAAGACGGACGACGTGGTGGTGGCGTATCTCGCGAGGCTCCCCGCGGAGCTGCGCGCGGCGTTGAACCAGTTGCGCAAGGTGGTGCGATCCGTCGCGCCTGCCGCGACCGAGGTGATCAGCTGCCAGGTTCCGACTGCACGACGGGTCCCGGAGAACGACAAGGCGGCGGCGGCCAGGCGAACGCGCGGCAAGGGCTCACCGGCGAAGCGATCGCGCCCCGGCTGACGACGGCGGCCTGGTTCGCGCCGCTGCCCACGAGGGGAGTGCCAACAGCGCCGGGCGCCAGCGGCGATGCACGGCCGCGGTGGGGTGGGGTCGTCTCCAGCGGCCACGCGGCACGCCACGCACCGTGACCAGGACGCTCAGCGATGACGCAGGGCACCGGGGTGAGTTTCTGGTCGTCCTGGCAGCCA
>JBBRUE010000066.1:0-14059 GCA_038248085.1 Myxococcales bacterium
GCGGCGGCGGCGGCTTCCGCAACCAGTTCAAGACCACGGTGCTCTTCAACCCCACCCTCGAGTTGAAGGACGGCGTGGCGACGACCTCGTTCCCGCTGCCCGACAACCTCACCTCGTTCCGCGTGATGGCGGTGGTGATCACCCAGTCTGATCGCTTCGGCAGCGGCGAGACGAGCGTGCAGGTGAACAAGCCGGTGATGGCGCTCCCCGCGTTGCCGAGGTTCGCGCGCGTCGGTGACGTGTTCGAGGCCGGCGTCGTGGTGCACTCGCACGGCGCGTCGGCCGGTGAGGTGACGGTCACGGCGACGGTCGCCGGCGGCGCCGAGTTGACGGGGCCGGCCGAGCAGAAGGTGGCGATCATCGAGGGCAGCCCGCGCGAGGTGCGCTTCGGGTTCAAGGCGGTGCGGCCGGGGATCACCACGTTCCGCTTCAAGGCAACGGGCGGCGGCGCGAGCGACGGGGTGGAAGAGAAGTTGCCGATCGAGCTCCCGGTCGAGGTCGACGCCGTCGCGACGTACGGCGACACCACCGACGTGCGCGTCGAGGGCATCGTGCCTCCGAAGGACGTGTACGGAGATCTCGGCGGCCTGACGGTGTCGATGTCGTCGACCTCACTGGGCGGCTTCGACCGCGGCTTCCAGCAGCTCATCGACTACCCCTACGGGTGCCTCGAGCAGCAGTCGTCGCGCCTCGTGCCCTTCATCGCCCTGCGGGAGATCGCCGGCCAGTTCGGCGTGCCGTGGCCCTCGCGCGATCCGAAGAAGGCAGCGGCGAACGACGAGATGAACGCGCTGATCAACACGTACCTCTTCGGCACCCTCGACGTGTCCGAGAAGAAGGACCCCGACGCGGTGATCGACTCGACGGTGAAGAGCATCCTCGCGCTGCAGGACGGCGACGGGAGCTTCCGCTACTGGCCCAGCTCGATGTGCAGCGACCCGTGGTCGAGCGTGTACGCGACCATGGCGCTCTCTCGCGCGAAGGACGTGGGCTTCACCGTGCCCGCCGATCGCCTCGCGCGCGCCGAGAAGTACCTCGGCAACGTGGTGGGCGGGAACTGCGGCAGCTGCTGGAGCCAGCTCTACTGCGGCGACGAGACCCGGGTGTTCGCCAGCTACGTGCTGGCGCGCATGAAGAAGCCGAAGCCCTCGAGCTACGGCGAGTTCTATGCTCGCCGCGACAAGCTCTCGCTCTTCGGGCGCGCGCTGCTGGCCAACGCGATGTTCGTCGGCGGCGGTGATCGCAAGCAGGCCAACGCGCTGCTGCAGGAGATCCTCAACAACGCCAGGGAGTCCGCGAAGGGCGTCTCGTTCGCCGAGGTGCAGAGTGCGACGTACGCGACGCTCTTCAACTCCGACACGCGGACGACCGGCGTGGTGCTGCAGGCGCTGACCGACATCTCGCCCGATCACCCGTACGTCGGGAAGATGGCGAAGTACCTCACCGGCGTGCGGCAGGGCGACGGCGACTGGCGCACCACCCAGGAGGCCGCGTGGTCGCTGATCGGCCTCACCCAGGTGATCCGCACCAAGGAGAAAGACACCCCCGACTTCAAGGCGACGCTCGCGATGGGCGCCGGCGAGCTGATGAGCCAGGCCTTCAAGGGCCGCTCGATGAAGACCGAGGTGAAGACCCTCTCGATGAAGGACCTGCTCGCGCAGACGCAGGGCGCGGACCAGAAGCTGACCTTCAAGAAGGAAGGGGCGGGCGTCCTCTATTACTCAGCGGTCCTCAAGTACGCGCCGAAGGAGATGCCCACCAAGCCCCTCGACAGCGGGCTCTTCGTGCAGCGCTGGTTCGAGCCGTACGCGGGCGGTGGGCAGTCGACGAAGTTCTATGCCGGTGACCTGGTGCGCATTCGCGTGCGCATCGCCACCAACCAGGAGCGCCACTGGGCGGCCTTCGAAGTGCCGTTGCCGGCGGGGCTCGAGCCGGTCGACACCTCGCTGGCCACGACCGCAAAGCTGGCGAGCTCGCCCGACGAAGAGTCGCGTGGCGTCGGCTACGACGCAGAAGGGGGCGAAGACGGTGAGGCCGGTGATGCGGAAGGCGGCGACGTCAACCCGTGGGCGTACCAGTTCTGGAGCCCCTTCAACCACGTCGAGATGCGGGACAGCCGGGTGGTGATCTTCGCGGATCACCTGCCGCCGGGCGTGCACGTGACGAGCTTCATCGCGCGCGCGACGACGCCGGGTACGTACATGCTCAAGCCGGCCCGGGGCGAGCTGATGTACGAGCCGGAAGTCTGGGGACGCAGCGAGGGTGGCACGTTCACCGTCGAGCTGCCGACGTCGGTCACCCAGAAGTGACGCAAGCGCAGTCGCCAAAATCTCCCTCGCCCCCGAAAGGGGGAGAGGGTCGGGGAGAGGGGCAGTCCCGCCTGCACCGCCTGCTCCTCCTCCTGGCGATCCCGCTGGTCCCGGTGCTCGCCTTCATCGCGGCGCCGCTCCCGGCCCGGCTGCTCGACTACCGGTCGATCGCCTCGATCAAGATCCTCGATCGCGACGGGGGGCTCCTGCGCGAGCTCCGCAGCACGGCCGACGGCCGCATGACGCCGCTGTCGACCGCCGAGCTCACCCCCGAAGTCCGCGCTGCGTTCCTCGCCGCCGAAGATCACCGCTTCCACGGTCACCTCGGCGTCTCCCCCACCTCGATCCTCCGCGCGCTCAACCAGAACCTCCGCGCAGGCCGGGTGGTCGCGGGCGGCTCCACCATCACCCAGCAGCTCGCGCGAACCTTGATCCCCCGCGAGCGCACCTTCCTCGGGAAGCTCCAGGAGGCGCTCTGGGCGATGCGGCTCGAGGCGCACCTCTCGAAAGACGAGATCCTCACCCAGTACCTGAACCGGGTGCCGTTCGGGAACAACACCTTCGGGCTCGAAGCGGCGGCGCAGCTCTACTTCGGCAAGCGCGCGCTGCACCTCTCGCTGGGGCAGGCGGCGATGTTGGCGTCCATTCCACGAGGTCCCACCGCCTACGATCCCTGGCGCCGTCCCGGTCACCTCGATCAGCGCCGCGCGTGGGTCCTCGATCGGCTCGAAGCGACGAAGCTGGCGAGCGCCGCCGTCGTCGCCTCCGCCCGCGCCGAGCCGCTCGATCTCACCGCCTTCGCCGCGGCCTTCCGGGCGCCACACTTCGTCGAGTTCATCGCCGCGCATCTCGAGGCCTGGGGCCTGGGGCAGGCGGCGGTGATCGAGACCTCCCTCGACCCGCGGCTGCAGCCTGACGTCGAAGCGCAGGTCGCCGAGGAGATCGGCCGGCTCACCGAGCGCCGCGTCTCCTCCGCCGCCACGATCGTCGTCGACAACGAGACCGGCGAGATCCTCGCCTACGACGGCTCGGCAGACTTCTTCAACGGGGCCATCGGCGGGCAGAACGACGGCATCCAGATGCGCCGCCAGCCGGGCTCCGCGCTCAAGCCCTTCATCTACGCGGAGGCCTTCACCCGCGGCTACACGCCTGCCACGGTCATCCCCGATCTCGAGACCTCCTTCAGCGCGCCGAAGGGGAGCTACACCCCGAAGAACTACGATCGCCGGCTCCACGGCCCGGTGCGCGCGCGCGAGGCGCTCGCCAATTCGTACAACGTGCCCGCGGTGCGGGTGGCCGACGACGTGGGGCTGGGCAACGCGCTCGAGGTGCTGCACCGGGCGGGGTTCGATTCGCTGAAGGCGGGCGCAGAGCACTACGGCCTGGGGCTCGCGCTGGGCAACGGCGAGGTCTCGTTGTGGGAGGCCGCCCGCGCGTACTCGGGGCTCTCCCGGGGTGGACTGCTGCGTTCGTTGGTGCCGATTCGCCGCGCGTGGACGGCCGACGGCCGCGAGCTCCCGCTGCGCCGCGAGCTGAAGCCCCGCCGCTTCGCCGATCCGCACGCCGCCAACCTCGTCACCCACATCCTCAGCGACAACGCGGCCCGGGCGCGGGCGTTCGGCGTCGACAACGCGCTCCGGCTCTCGTTCCCCGTCGCGGCGAAGACGGGCACCTCGAAGGGGTACTCCGACAACTGGACGGTCGGCTACACGAAGGAGCGCACCGTCGCGGTGTGGTCTGGCAACTTCGACGGCACCCCGATGATCCAGGTCTCCGGCATCACCGGCGCCGGGCCGATCTTCAAGCGGGTGATGACCCGGGCGATGCGGGACCTCACCACGCAGCCGCTGGTGAACCGCGAGGGGCTGGTCCCGGCGACGATCTGCCCGCTCTCGGGACAACTGGCGGGACCCCATTGCCCGGCGGCGATGGAGGAGTTGTTCATCGACGGCTCGGCGCCCCCGCACCGCTGCGAGATGCACGGCGAGCTCTCGGCGACGCTCTCCCCGGAGCTCCAGCAGAAGTGCCTGCAGCTCGCGGCCTCCGAGGGGCGGCTGGCGGATCTCGGCCTCGATTTCTACGACTGGGCGAAGAACGAGGGGCTCTCGCGCGAGCCGTGGCTGGCGGCGGCGTGCCTGGGCAACGACACCCGCGCGGGCGCCCACGTGCTGCACCCGGCCGCGGGGGGCGAGTTCCTGTTGATCTCCGATCTCCCGCTGGCGGACCAGGCGATCCCGGTGCGGGTGCGCGCGGCGCCGTCGATGGGGCCGCTCGCGGTGTACGTCGATGGAGCGCGGACCATCGAACTGGAAGCTCCGTTCACCGGGCGCGTGCCGGCGACGCAGGGAGCGCACGTGCTCGAGGTGCGCGATCGCACCGGCGCGGTGCTCGACACCGTGAAGTACGTCGTTCGCCGCTGACGTGCGCTACGGCTTGGCGGGGACCGACTTCGCCAGCGCCTTCGCCTTGCGCTCCTGCCCGTAGCCATGGGCGAAGAGCACCCCGATGCCCGCGAGGATCGCGAGGTCGGCGACGTTGAACACCCCGGTGCGCACCATCGAGCCCAGGCCCATGTTCATGAAGTCGACCACGCTGCCGTCGAAGCGCGCCCGGTCGATCCAGTTCGAGAAGCCGCCCGAGGCGATCAGGGCGTACGCGCCGACCTCCACCTGGCTGAGCTTGGTGCTGCGCAGCGCGTAGACGCACAACGAGAGCAAGAGCGCGCCGACGCCGATGGTCAGCACCCAGTACCGCGCCTGCGGCGGCAGGTTCGCGCCCAGCGAGAGGAACGCGCCCTCGTTGGTCGCGTACTGGAGCCGGAAGGTGTCGCCCAGCCAGCTCTTCGCCGGGCTGTTCTTCAGGTACGCCGTGGCGAGTTGTTTGGTCCACTGATCGAGCACGACCTGCCCGATGAAGACCGACAGGAAGACGCTGAGGCGGCGCATGACCATCGAACCCGCCACTTGCCACGGTGTTCCCGGCCCGTCCACCGTGACGCGGTCAGAACTGCCCGCTCAGCGCGACCCCGTTCCCCGTCGGGGTGACCCGGGCCGTCACTGGCCCCACGCGCCCGTGGAGGAACGTCGGCATGAGGATGCCGGTCGCCAACCCGATCGCCGAGCCGACCAACACGTCACTGGCCCAGTGCTTGTCGCCCGCCAGCCGCAGCACCGCGGTGGTGGCCGCGATGGGCAGCCCGACTGCCCACACCACCCACGCATACTGATACCCGCGCAGCCCGGCGATCGTCGCCGTCGACGCCACCAGCGCGAAGGCGAAGTTCGAGTGCCCGCTGAAGAACGAGAGATCGTTGTCCGCGAGATCGTGGCCCGCGGCGAGCAGCTCCGGCGACGCGCCCACGGTGTAGGGCCGCCCCCGCCCGACGGCGAACTTCACCACCTGGTTGAAGACCAGGGCGCTGAACGTCGCCTCCACCACCAGCAGCACGTCGACCGGGAAGGTCTCGAGGAACGATCCGCTCCGCCACGCCAGCAGGGCATCGAGCCCGAGCAGGCCCACCGGGAGCGCCACGAAGCCCAGCAGGTTGCTGGCGAGGTGAGGCCCCGGCACGCCCTCGGCGCTGGGGGCCTGGGTGGGGTTGAAGACGCTGCGCACGGCGAGGTCGAAGCCGTTGGTCTCGCACCACCGGCAGGCGGTCGGCGCCAGCGGCTTCTTGAAGACCGTCTCCGACAGCGCCCAACCGGCCACCAGCACCCCGGTCACCGGGAGGTCCACCCGGGGGTCCCAGCGCAGCTTCTGCGGGGCGGCCTGGCTCAGCATCAACGCGAGGACGAGCGAAGAAACCATGTTTGTGCAGGGTAGCCCTGTCTTGGAGCGCGGGCGCGCCTTGTGTAGACACGTGCTTCCCCTAAGAGGTCTACGTCCATGCGAACCGAACAGGCAGAGATCGTCATCACCGGTGCAGGGCCCAGCGGCGCCGTCGCGGCCGGGCTGCTCCGCAAGCAGGGCCACCAGGTGCTGGTGCTGGAGCGCGAGACCTTCCCCCGGTTCTCCATCGGCGAGAGCCTGCTGCCCCAGACGATGGCCTACATCGAAGAAGCGGGCATGCTGCAGGACGTCGTCGAGGCGGGCTTTCAGTTCAAGAACGGCGCGTCGTTCAGCCGCGGCGATCGCTACACCGAGTTCGATTTCCGCGACAAGTTCACCGAAGGCTGGGGCACCACCTACCAGGTGCAGCGCGGCAAGTTCGACAAGGTCCTCGCCGACGCCGCGCAGCGCATGGGCGCCGACGTGCGCTACCGCCACGAGGTGACCGCGGTCGACGTCAGCGGCTCCCCGAAGCTCACCGTGCGCTCCGACACCGGCGAGCTGTACCAGGTCGAGACGAAGCTCATCCTCGACGCGAGCGGCTTCGCGCGCCTGTTGCCCCGGCTGCTCGAGCTCGAGCGCCCCTCGCCGTTCCCCGTGCGGCAGGCCTACTTCACGCACATCGAAGACCACATCGCGCTGGGGCTCGGGTTCGATCGCAACAAGATCCGCGTGGCCGTGCACCCCGAGCACCAGGACGTCTGGTACTGGCTCATTCCGTTCTCCGACGGCCGCTGCTCCCTGGGCGTCGTCGCCGAAGCGAAGTTCCTCGACACCTTCGCGGGCGACGAGATGACGAAGCTCAAGACGCTCGTCGGCCAGGACCCGAACCTCAGCAAGCTGCTGGCCCACGCCGTGTGGGACACCCCGGCCCGCACGCTGCGGGGCTACTCGTCGAACGTCAGCCGGCTGTGTGGCCCGGGCTTCGCGCTGCTGGGCAACGCCGGCGAGTTCCTCGACCCGGTCTTCAGCTCTGGCGTCACCATCGCGCTGACCAGCTCCAGCCTCGCCGCGAAGGCCGCGCACAAGCAGCTCACCGGCCAGGCCGTCGACTGGGAGGCCGAGTTCGCCGTGCCGCTGCGCCGGGGCGTCGACGCGTTCCGGGCCTTCGTCGAGGCCTGGTACACCGGCAGCTTCCAGAAGATCATCTTCCACCCCGCGCCCCAGCCCGACATCCGCCGGATGATCTGCTCGATCCTCGCGGGCTACGCGTGGGACACCAAGAACCCCTACGTCGCCGAGCCCAAGCGCCGGCTCACCGTGTTGGAGCAGGTGTGCGCCTAGCCGTTCCCCTCGCGCTGATCCTCACCAGCTGCGTCACCGTCCCCCGGCCGCCTCCGCCGCCAGAGGAGTTCACGCTCACGCTGAGCCCGGCGTCGCTGGGGCGGGAGCTCGCGCTCTCGCAGCGGATCACCGTGGTCCACGGGGCCGATCGGCGCAGCTTCGAGGCGCAGCTGGAGGTCGACCCCGCCTCGGTGCGCATCGCCGCCGTCGCGCTCGGGCAGACCATCGCCTCGCTCACCTGGAACGGCGTCACCCTCGAGCAGCACGTCTCGTCGCACGTACCGCCCGCGGTGACGGCCGAGCGCATCTTGAGCGACGTGCAGCTCGCGTGGTGGCCGGCGTCGGCGATCCGCGGGGCGCTCCCGGGCCGCTTCACGCTCGAAGAGGGGCAGGGCGGCCGCGCGCTGCTGCTCGACGGCGCCCCTTTCGCCTCCGTCACCTGGGAAGGCACCGCGCCCGCGTGGAGCCACGTGCGCCTCATTCACCAGCGCTTCGGCTACGCCCTCGACATCGAATCGGTCGAGGCCGCGCCGTGACCGCGTACCTCTCGGCGCCCGGGTTGGTCTGCGCGCTGGGCTCCGGCGCCGAGGCAGTGCGCGCGGCCCTCTTTGCCGCCGCTCCCTCGGGCGTCCAGACCAGCGACTTCTTCTCGGCCGACCGGCTGCTCGCGCTCGGGCGTGTCACCACCTTCGTGCCGACGCTCGAGGACGCCCCGGTCATCGATCGCAGCCGCAACAACGGCCTGCTCCGGCTCGCCCTCGCGCAGATCCGCCCGCAGGTCGACGCGGCCCTCGCCCGCTTCGGCCCGGCCCGAGTCGGCGTGGTGCTCGGCACCAGCACCTCGGGCATCGGCGAAGGGGAACGCGCCCTGGCCTCGCGCGTCGTGCACGGCACGCTCGGCGCCGGCTACCACTATGCGCAGCAGGAACTCGGATCGCCCGCCCGCTTCCTCGCCCGCGAGCTCGGCGCACGGGGCCCGACGACGGTGATCTCCACCGCCTGCAGCTCGAGCGCGAAGGCCCTCGCCTCTGCGGCCCGGTGGCTCGCCGCGGGCCTGGTCGACGCGGTCGTGGTGGGCGGCGCCGACTCGATGTGCCGCTTCACCATCGCCGGCTTCAGCGCCCTCGACTCGATCAGCACCGCGCGCTGCAACCCGATGAGCCGCCACCGCAACGGCATCAACATCGGCGAGGCCGCGGCCCTGTTCCTCATGACGCGCGACGAAACGTCGGTGCGCCTGGCTGGCTGGGGCGAGACGTCCGACGCGCACCACCTCTCGGCCCCCGAGCCCACCGGCCGCGGCGCCGCCGAGGCCATGCGCCTGGCGCTGCACCGCGCTCAGCTCGGTGCGGGTGAGGTCGGCTACGTGAACCTCCACGGCACCGCCACGCCGCAGAACGACGCCATGGAGAGCCGCGCGGTGGAGACCGTGCTGGGCCGCGAGGTGAAGGTCAGCTCCACCAAGCCGCTCACCGGGCACACCCTCGGCGCCGCCGGGGCCCTCGAGGCCGCGCTGTGTTGGCTCACCCTGACCGACGCGCAGGGCCGGCTCCCGCCGCACTGGTTCGACGGGGCGCTCGATCCCGAGCTCCCCTCGCTCGCCCTCGTCACCAGCGGACAGACGGGTGCGCCCCGGGCCGTGCTGAGCAACTCGTTCGCCTTCGGGGGCAACAACGCCTCCCTCGCCCTGGTGCGGAGCTGATGCCGTGAAGTCCTTCCAGGGTCCGATCTCCGAGCTGGTGCCCCACCGGGCGAGCATGCTCCTCATCGACCGGCTGCTCGACGACGACGACGAGCGGGTGCGGGTGGAGGCGACGGTGCGCCGCGACGGCCTCTTCGTCACCGACGAGGGCCTGCCGGCCTGGGTGGGCATCGAGCTGATGGCGCAGACGGTCGCCGCGTGGGCCGGGCTCCGGAGCCTCCAGCGGAACGAGCCGGTGAAGCTCGGCTTCCTCCTCGGCACCCGCCGCTACGAGTGCGCCCTCCCGCACTTCCCGCTCGGGGCCACGCTGCAGATCGACGCGCGGGAGGAGCTGGTCTCCGACAACGGGCTGGCCGTCTTCGTCTGCAGCATCACCTGCGACGGCCAGGTGGTCGTTACCGCCCACCTCAACGCCTTCCGCCCGCCCAACATCGAAGACTACCTGCAGGGGATCACCACATGACTGACACCGTTCTGGTCACCGGCTCGAGCCGGGGCATCGGCCGCGCCATCGCCGTGAGGGCGGCCCGCGACGGCTTCGACGTGGTGGTGCACTGCCGCTCGCGCGTCGACGAGGCGCAGGCGGTGATGGCCGAGATCACCGCGCTCGGGCGGCAGACCCGCCTCTTGACCTTCGACGTGGGCGATCGCGCCGCGGCCCGGGCGGCCCTCGAGGCCGACGTCGAGGCCCACGGCGCCTACTACGGGGTGGTGTGCAACGCCGGCATCGCCCGCGACACCGCCTTCCCCGCGATGTCGGGCGACGACTGGGACAGCGTCATCCACACCAACCTCGACGCCTTCTACAACGTGCTCCAGCCGCTGGTGATGCCCCTGGTCCAGCGCCGCAAGCCGGGCCGCATCGTCACCATCTCCTCGGTCTCGGGCCTGATCGGCAACCGCGGGCAGGTCAACTACAGCGCCGCGAAGGCCGGCATCATCGGCGCCACCAAGGCCCTGGCCCTCGAGCTGGCCAAGCGGGAGATCACCGTCAACTGCGTCGCCCCCGGGCTGATCGAGACCGAGATGGTGTCGGCCGAGGTGGTCAAGCATGCCCTCGAGCTGATCCCCGCCCGACGGCTGGGGAAGCCGGAAGAGGTAGCGGCCGCAGTGGCCTTCCTCCTGTCCCCCGAAGCGGCGTATGTGACCCGGCAGGTGATTTCCGTGAACGGGGGCCTGGGCTGATGCGACGCGTGGTGGTGACTGGAGTCGGTGCGCTGAGCCCGCTGGGGCATGACTGGCCCACCGTCTTCGCGCGCCTCAAGTCGCGTGAGAACGCGGTGCAGGTGATCGAGCTGCTCGGCCAGTTCGAGGGCATGCAGACGCGACTGGGCGCGCCGGTCATGCCCTTCGCCATCGACGAGAAGATGTACAACCGGAAGACGACCCGCGGCATGGGCAAGGTGGCGCTCATGGCCACGCGCGCCGCCGAGATCGCGCTGCGGGCGTCGGGCCTCTACGGCGACCCGGTGCTCAAGAGCGGCAAGGTGGGCGTCAGCTACGGCAGCTCGTCGGGCTCGCCCCAGTTCATCGGCGACTTCGGCCGCATGCTCCTCAACAAGACCACCGAGGGCATCACCGCCACCACGTACATCAAGATGATGTCGCACACCGCGCCGGTGAACATCGGCGTCTTCTTCGGCCTCACCGGGCGGGTGATCACCACCTCCAGCGCGTGCACCTCCGGCAGCTCGGGTCTGGGCTACGGCTTCGAGGCGATCCGCTCCGGGGCCCAGGTCGCGATGCTCGCGGGGGGCGCCGAGGAGTTCGACGCCAGCCAGGTCGCCGTGTTCGACACCCTGTTCGCCACCAGCACCACCAACGACGCCCCCCGGCGCACCCCGCGGCCCTTCGACGCGAACCGCGACGGCCTCGTGCTGGGCGAGGGCGCCTGCACCTTCGTGCTCGAGGAGCTGGAGCACGCGAAGGCCCGCGGCGCGATCATCCTCGCGGAGCTGGTCGGCTTCGGCACCAACAGCGACGGGACGCACGTCACCAACCCCAACCACGTGACGATGGCCCAGTCGATGCGGTTGGCCCTCGAGTCGGCCCAGCTGCCACCCGAGGCGATCGGCTACGTCAACGCGCACGGCACCGCGACCGCGCAGGGCGACGTCGCCGAGAGCAGCGCCACCCACGCGGTGTTCGGCGAGCGCATGCCGATCAGCAGCCTCAAGAGCTACATGGGCCACACCCTGGGGGCCTGCGGGGCCCTCGAGGCGTGGATGACGATCGAGATGCAGCGCGAGAAGTGGGTGTGCCCCACGCTCAACCTCGAGACCATCGACCCGAAGTGCGCCCCGCTCGACTACGTCCGCGGCGAGGGCCGGGTCATCGATTCCGAGTTCGTGATGACCAACAACTTCGCCTTCGGCGGCATCAACACCTCGCTCATCTTCCGCCGCTGGCACTGAAGTCACCGCAGCTCTTACGCACGCGCCCGAGGCCCCGCAGCGTTTGCGCCACCGCCCCTCGTGCTTCCCGGGGGAAGGGCATGGCGTCGGTCTTGCTGGACCCCGGGCATGGCCACTCTCCTCGTTCGCGACGTGATGACTGCGTGTCCCCACACCATCGGCGTTCGGCTGACGCTGGCCGACGCGGCGAGGGTGATGAAGAAGTACAAGGTCCGGCACCTGCCGGTGCTCGAGGGTGGGGCGCTGGTGGGGGTGATCAGCGATCGCGACGTGCAGATGATCGCGTCGGTCTCGGAGCTCGATCCCACCTGCATCCTCGTCGAAGACGCGATGACCCAGGCTCCGTGGACGGTCGATCCCGCCACGCCGGCCAGTGAGGTCGCGCGCACCATGGCCGAGAAGAAGCTCGGCAGCGCGGTGGTGCTCGATCACGACAAGGTGGTCGGCGTGTTCACCACCACCGACGGCATGCGGTGCCTGGCCGACCTGCTCGGCGACGAGAAGAAGAAGAAGGGGAAGTCGAAGAACTGACCTGGCTCTAGAACTCGGCTACCAGCATCGACGGCTCAGGCCCGAGGCGCACCTGGGGGAGCGGCATCAAGGGCGCGCCCGGGGTCTGCGGGGGCATGAATTGCTGGGGGGCCCGCTCGCGGAGCCTGCGTTCCTGGAGTTGCCGCTTCAGTCTCGCCATCTCGGTGTCGATGCGTCCGCGATCCTCGAGCCGGTTGATGAGCAGCCACGTGCCGATCACCGCCAGCGGGAGCCCGATCGCCAGGCCCACCACGCCGATGATGAGGATGGGGTTGAGGCCTCCCGCGAAGCCGCCGAGCGTGGTGCTCAGGGCGAGGTAGAGCAGGCTCACCAGCGAGACCGCGCCCCCGATGATGATCAGGGTGATCGGCGCGCCGAGGCCGGGCCGGAGCCGCTTGAGCCCGTCGAGATCGATCTGCAGTTGCGCGGCGGAGACGTCGGCCTCGCTGGGCACCGGCGCCTGCGGAAGGAGCGAGGGCCCGGCCTGCGCCACCAGCACCGGGGCGTCGAGGAGGTGAACGCCCTGCGGCATTCCGATTTGGCCCGAGAGGGTCAGCACCAGCATGGTGAGCGGCAGCACGGGGGCGACCCTAGACGAAAGTCCCCTCTCTCTGTACGGCCGGTCATGCCGCGTGGCGCTCCACCGTGGGAGGCGGGGTCTCATCGCCCCCCTCGCTCGTGGCGACCTCGCTCACCGGTTCGAAGATCTGCGCGTACCAGCGGTAGAGCACCGGCAGCAGCACCATGGTCAGCGCGAAGGCCGACAGCGTGCCGAACACGATCACCACCGCCAGCGGCTTCTGCGTCTCCGAGCCGATGCCCTTGCTGACGACCGCCGGCACCAGGCCCAGCGCGGCCAGGGCCGCCGTCATCAGCACCGGGCGCAGCCGCTCGCGGCACCCCTGCATGATCGCCTCGTCGAGCGGCAAGCCCTCGGCTCGCCTCGCGGTGATCGCGCTGGTCACCAGCACTCCGTTGAGGGAGGCCTGCCCGATGAGGGCGATGAAGCCCACCGCCGCGGCGACCGAGAGCGGCATGTCCATCAACCACAGCCCGAACACCCCGCCGACCAGCGCGAAGGGCACGTTGAGCATCGTCACCACCGCGCGGCCGAACGAGTCGAAGGCCTTGAACAGCAGCAACAGGGTGAGGATCAGCGCCACCGGCACCACCTGCACCAGGCGCTTCATCGCGCGCTCCTTGTTCTCGAACTCCCCGCCCCACTCGACCTGGATACCGGGCGCGTCCTTCACCGCCGCGGCGACCTCGGTGCGGGCCTGCTCGACGAAGCTGCCCATGTCGCGCCCGCGGATGTTCATGCGCACACCGATGTAGCGGCGGCCGTTCTCGCGGTTGATCGCCGCGCGCCCCATGCCGGTGGTGACGTGGGCCATCGCCTCGAGCGGCATGGTGTTGCCGTCGGCGGTGGGCACGCGGAGCTTGGCGATCTTCTCGACGTCGTCACGGTCCACCGTCGGGAGCCGCAGCACGATGTCGAACTTTCGCTCGCCTTCCCACAGCACGGACACCGGCAACCCGCCGACCGCCGTCTGGAACACCTTCTGGAGATCGCCGATGCCCAGGCCGTAGCGGGCCAGCGCGTTGCGGTCGGGGGTGATCTGGATCTGCGGCACCACGCCGCTCTTCACGATGCCCACGTCGGTCGAGCCGGGCACCTTGAGGATGATGTTCTTCACGATCTCCGCCCGGGCCTGCAGCTCCACCAGGTCGTCGCCGAAGAGCTTCACCGCCACCTGGCCCTGCTGCCCGGAGATGCTCTCGTTCACGTTGTCGCGGATGGGCTGCGAGAAGTTGACCTCCACCCCGGGCACCTCGGTCACCGAGGCGTTGAGCGACTCGATGACGTCGCCCAGCGAGTTGACCCCCCTGGGCCAATCGCTCGCCGGCTTGAGGCGCACGAAGAACTCGAGGTTGTTGGTCAGCTTGGGGTCGGTGCCATCTTCCGGCCGCCCGAGCTGCGAGAGCACCGA
>JBBRUE010000067.1:0-13921 GCA_038248085.1 Myxococcales bacterium
ATCGGCGCGGCCGACGACGTGATGGATCTCGTGGCCGCAGGCGATGACGCCATCGTCGCCATCGGCTTCGACGCGGACTTCAACGCGAACGTGAGCCACGTCGACCGCGTGCCGCTGACGCTCGCTGGCTCGGGCACGCCGACGGTGACCCACCACAACCTGCACCCGGGTGGTCAACGGAGCGTCGCCGTAGCGCGCCGGTGCGTGTTGCACAGGGCTCTGGCTTCCCGGGTCATTCGACTACCTTCCGCTCATGCCTTCCTTCGTTCATTGGAGCTGCGTGCTCATCGCGCTCTCGTCGGTCGTGGTGTTCGCCGGCGAGAAGCCTCGCGTTCTGGTCTCTGGCATCGAGGCCTCCGAGCCCGCGCTGGCGAAGCTCGCCGACGCGGCCACCCAGCAGCTCGAGACCGAGCTCTCGCGCTCGGGGGACGTCGTGGTGCTGGGCCAGCGCGACCTCGTCGCCACCCTGGGGCTGGAGCGGCAACGGCAGCTCCTGGGCTGCAGCGACGACGGTTGCGCGTTCGAATTGGGCTCCGCGCTCAGCGCCGCGTGGATGGTGGGGGGCACGCTCGGCGGGGCGGGAGAGCGGCTCCGGCTCGACCTCCGGGTCCTGCGACTCAAGGACGGGGTCGCCGTGTGGCGTGATGGGCACACCTTCGTGGACCCCGGTGACCTGTTTCCCACCGTCACGCAGCTCGCAGGAGCGGCGCGGTCTGCCTTCGCCCCCGGGACTGTCGTTGCGAAGCAGTCGCCGCGCGGCGTGGGGCCGTGGGTGTTGCTGGGCGCCGGAGCCGTCCTCGCCGCCGGGGGCGGCATCGCCATCGGCACCGCGCGTGGTGAATTCGAGGCAGTCCAGTCACGCGTCGACCGTGGCACGCTGTCCGCCAGCGAGGGCCAAGGGCGCACCGAGACCATCAACGCCGTCATCATCGCCGGGGTGGTGGGCGCCTCGGCCGGAGGGGTCGCGCTCGTGAGTGGCCTCATCTGGAAGCTCGCGGAGCCGCCGCTCACCCCGGTCGTGGCGCTCTCGCCCAACGGAATGACCATCGCAGTCGGAGGTGTCTTTTGAAGACGACAGGATTGGTGGCCTTGCTGCTCGCGACGAGCGGCTGTGTGGAGCTCGCGGTGCGTGACGCGGGCGCCGGGGGCGGCGGTGGGAGCTTCTTCACGGGTGGCGGGGCTGGCGGTGGCACCGGCGGCGGCACCGGCGGCGGCACGGCGGAGGTCGATGGGGGCGCGCTCGACGCGGGAACTCCCGATGCCGGTGCCGAGGATGCCGGCACGACCGACGCGGGCGCCCCGGCTTGCGCTCGCCTCGACACCGTCGACCACTGTGGGACCTGCGCCCACGCCTGCTCCTCCAGCCAGCAGTGCATCGGAGGCGCGTGTATTCAGCAGGGGCCGTGCAGCTGGGCGGTGCGAGGCGCTCCGAGCGCGCTCTACTTGAACATGGGCGTTCCCGGCGCGGTGGTGGCGGCGGACTTCGACGAAGACGGGCGCCAGGACCTGATGGTCGCCTCGAGCGGCGGGCCGCTTTCGCTGTTTCGTCAGACCGATGCAGGGCTCGTTGCTGGCGCGGGACCCACCGGCTCGGCCTACGCCGCAAGCGACCTCTTCGCCCTCGACCTCAACGGCGATCGCCACATCGACCTCGTCGCCGGCGTGGCCTCACCCACGTGGCTCGGCGCAGGCAATGGCACCTTCCGTCGCCCCTCGCCGAACGTGGCCTTCGCGTCGCCCCTCTGGAGGCTCTCGGTCGGTGACGTCGACCACGACGGCCTCCCGGAGCTGGTGGGCCAGGTGCAGGACCGGCTCCAACTCCAGCCGGGCAGCGCTGGTGCCAACGCGGCCCTCGCGATGCTGAGCCCCACGGGCGTGAGCCAGGCAGCGCTGGCCCTGGGGGACGTCACCGGAGATGGCCTCGCGGACCTGCTGTTCAGCACGAACAGCGCCGGGACCTGGACGACGAGCCTCGCCGCAGGCGCGGTAGACCGCAGCTTCGCCGCGCAGCCCGCGACCATCGCCATCAACTATGTGTCGAGCTTCGCGCACGAACTGGTGGTGTGCGACGTGGTGCCCGGTGGCAACGCGGAGGTCATCGAGTTCTCGTCAGCGGGGGCAGGCAGGGTGTTGAGCACCTCGAGCGGCTCGCTGACGGCGGTCCAGACGCTCTCGCTGGGAAATAACGTGAAGCGCGCGCGCTGCGTCGACCTCGACGGCGATGGCGACCAGGACCTCGTCACCTCGCACTACGCGACCGGAGGGGAGAGCGTGCGTTGGTCAGCCAACGTCGGAGGGGTGCTCGGCCCGCCGACGACCCTGTTGAGCGGCATCGCGATGGGCACGCTGACCGTCGGCGACCTGGACGGTGATGGCGTGCTGGACATCGCGGCCGCGGGCGCGTCGAACGTTCAGGTGCTGTACGGCCGGTGCCAGTGACGGCTCTCGCAGGCAACACCATCCAGTAGCTCGACAAGACCGACCTCTGATTCCGCTCAGGTCTTCCACGCCGTGCGCGAAGGCCCGTTCCTTCCACCACGGCCGGGCCTGAGCTTCGAGCCGTCGATAGACGCCGACTACGCGGTTCTCAAGCCGAGCTGACCGTCTGACCGGACCCCATGGAGTTCAAAAATGAGCGAAGGCCCAACAGCTCGCGGTCACCGGGTCGCTGGCTTCGCTGGGCGCGCCTTCTTCGCGCGAGGCTCCACGTGCTTGCGCAGCTTCTCCAGGCGCACGCGAACGTCGTCAGGCAACGCTGTATCTGCCAGCAACTCCGCCAACAACTCGGGGGCGCGCGCGAAGTACTGCCGCACGCACTGCGTGTACGGCGCCTTCTCGGCAAACGGGGCGAGCAAGCTGGCCGCCGTCGGGCCCCGGAAGTTCGTCAAGTCGACGAGGAGCGCCAGGCGCTGGGGCGCCCCCATGCGTTGCTGCAGTGCGCGCTGGTAGAGCGGCAGGGCCGCCAGACCCAGCCGATCGATGAAGGTGACATCGAGCCTGGTCTGTTCGCCCTCGATCAAAGACACCAGCAGCGCCGGGTCGCGCACCAGCGGAGCCAGGCTCCTCGTGGGGAAAGAGCCCGAGTGCCTGGGAACCGCCTCGAGCGTGGTCGCGGCGCGCGCCGAGTCAGCGCTGGCAGCCACGAGCGCCGGGCGGGCGTGGATCGGCGCGGTCGCCCACACGGCGTTCAAAGCGGTCTGCACTTCCGGCTTCTCCGCCAGCGCGACGCACTGAAGATAGAGCGCGAACTTCGCCTTACCGTACGAGACCGACGCGTCGTAGACGCTGCGATCGTCGTCAGCGATGGCCGTGAGCCACACCGCGAGTCGCGCTTCGCTGCTCGGCCAGTCGGGGTCCTTGTAGTTGGTCTCCTGGCTCCACATGCGCGCCAGCACCTGAAGCGCGAAGTGCCAGCCGTGATCGCGCAGTACCAGCTCAGGGAAGGCATCGAACTCTTCGCCCCCCGATCCACGGGCGCCGAGCAGCGAGCCAGCCCCGGCGGCCTCGTCCACGGTCATCGCCCGCGAGAAGCCGGCCGGGGTCCAGTTCTCCGCGAGGAACGCCACCGCGGCCCGTCCGTTCTGGTCGGCCCTCTCCAACCCTCGCTGCCACGCAGGCAGAAAGCGCCGGTGGATGCTGTCGAGGTCCTTCAGCAGCGCCTCCCTGTTCACCGTGCGCCGCAGCGGCGTGGTGAACCGCGCAGCGTCGGCCGCCAGGGCCTTCACACCGTCTTCAGTCCAGACGACTTCATCCATCCTGGTGCTCCCGTGTCCTCGACACGCATGCGGGTGAGGTTGGCAGAGGCCGGTGCGGAGAGGAAGGCGAGGTCACGTGCGCGACACGGTGCCCTCAGTTCGCGTCGTCGACGCCGCTCCACTGGGCGCCGTCCTGCACGCGATACAGGCGGGTCGAGAGCGGGTTCGTCTCCACCTTGTGTGACAGCCGCAACATCGTGGTCAGCGCGTTGCGGTGGCGTGGCGTGTCCTTGCTGATCAACACCCGGGAGAAGCTGGGCAGGCCCACGAGCACCGAGGCGCCGAGTCGTTCCCGATGTCGCTCGAAGAAGCGAGGGTCCAGCACCACCGACGCCGCGTTGGCGGAGAAGGCCTGGTTGGTCATCACCTCGTCGCCCTTCATCTCGAGGGCCTCGGGGGGAATGAGCTTCGCCATGCGCTCGAAGAAGCGTTCCTTTCCGATGGACGCCACCTCGGCCCGCGTCAGCACCTTGATGACGGTCGAGCGCAGGTCGGACTTCTCTATGTAGAGCAGGTGCAAGCCTGGGGCGAGGTGCTCGAAGGCCACGTCATCGGTGCGCTTCTCGAGCACGTCAGCGAGTTGCCCGTCGTTGCAGAGCCGAAGCTCGATGCCCTCGGAACCGTTGCCGGGTTCGGTCGTGCCGATGCGCACCGGTCGCAGCGAGGTCAGCACCTGGTTGCGCGCGGCCGAGTTGGTGCTGAAGCCGAGCACCAGCGCGCGCCCTCCCGGCCCGTCGACGATCAACAGCTCCTTGCCGGCGTAGACGTGGAGGTCGGCGTGTGGGCTCTTGATCTCCGGAACCCCTGCCAGATCGGCGTCCGCCGGGAGCGTCTTGACGCCGAGGCGCGTGCCGTCAGCAGCGACGAACATGCGGGCGCCATCGCTGGTCTCCGCGTCGGCGCGCCAGCCCGTCAGGTCTGCCTCGACCGCTCCGAGCACGGTGAGCCGCTCATACCCGCGCTGTTCGAACCCAGACGGGGCCTCGGCCTGCGGCTCGTCGAGCGCACCCGGCAGGCTCAGCTTGAGCACCACGAGCTGCTTGACGAGCGTCATCTGCCAGGTCTCGTCGCCGCTCTCGAACTGCGAGATGGCGGTCGCGAGATCGACGTCGAAGAACAGGTCTGCGACCGCCCAGCTGCCTCGAAAGGTGAGCGGTCTGGACATCTCGAGCTCGCCCCACCCGCGTACGGCCTCCTCGCGAACCGCGGCGAGTGCTGCTGAGAGGGGCTGGGGGCGCGTCCGGAGCGAAGCGAGCACCGCGGAGACTTCTGGTGAGGTGCGCGGGGCCTCACAGATGACGGCGAGCGCCGACTCCGCGCTGAGCACCAACAGGCTCTCCCCGCCGTCCAACTCGTAGACTTGAACGCCGGGTGAGGACGACACCGGTTTCCCGCGGCGGAGCGTGGCGAACACCAGCTCGCTCGGCGCAGGAATGAGCACGAGGTGCGAGTGAGCGCGGGGCGACCGATACCAGACCCCCGAGACCTGGCCCTGCCTCCAGCCCTTCAGGTCTGCTTCGAGATCCGTCGCCGGGTGGAGCGACGTGAAGCCGGGCAGGGGTGGGTCGACCGGCGCACCCTTCACCAGCCGAAGCATCTGCGCGCGGGTGTTCGCGGGACGGCGGGTGAAGAACAGGTACGCCGCGATGGCGACGGCGAAGGTGCCCACGATCCACATGCACGCAATGATACGGGCGCGCCCGCCGCGGTCTCATGGATTCACGCGCTGAGGAGCCCGGAGTCGTCAACCCCTGGCGCCGGGTGCTCACTTCGAGACGGGCACCGGGAAGCCCTTGAAGCGCAGCAGCGCGTCGGCCTTCGGGTCGCGGCCACGGAACGCGCGGAACGCCTCCGCGGGGTCCACCGTGTTGCCCACCGACATGATCGCCTCACGGAACTTCTTCGCGACCTTCGCGTCGTACGGACCACCGGCCTCGGTGAAGGCCTCGAACGCGTCGTGCTCGAGCACCTCGGCCCAGAGGTAGCTGTAGTAGCCGGCCGCGTAGCCCGGCCCCGAGAAGATGTGCCCGAAGGCGGGAATGCGGTGGCGCATCACCAGCTCCGGCGGCATGCCGATCTCCGCCAGCGTCGCCTTCTCGAAGGCCTTCGGGTCGATCGGCGTCTCCCCCGCGAGGTGGAGCTTCATGTCGACGATGGCGCTGGCCTGCGCCTCGGCCGTCGAGAAGCCCGCGTTGAAGGTGCGCGCCTTGTCGATGCGCGCCAACAGGTCGGCGGGGATCGACTCGCCCTTCGCGTTGACCAGCAGCTTCAGCACCTCCGGCGTCGAGAGGAAGTTCTCGTGGAACTGCGAGGGGAACTCCACGAAGTCGCGCGTGGTGTTGGTGCCCGAGAGCGACGGGTAGTGCACCTTCGAGTTGAGCCCGTGCAGCGCGTGGCCGAACTCGTGGAACATGGTGCGGGCGTCGTCCCACGAGAGCAGCACCGGCTGGCCCGGCGCGGGCTTGATGAAGTTCGAGTTGTTCGACACCAGCGTCGAGATGGGCGCGCCGATGTTCCGCTGGTCGCGGTAGGCATTCATCCACGCGCCCGACTGCTTGCCCGCGCGCGCGTAGGGGTCGAAGTACCAGAGCCCGACGTGCGCCGCCCCGTGCTTGACCTCGTACACGCTCATGTCGGCGTTGAAGACCGGCACGCCGCTGACCTTGGTGAAGGTGAAGCCGTAGAGCTTGTGGGCGACCTGGAACATCGCCTCGCGGATGCGGTCGAGCTGGAGGTACGGCTTCACCTCCGCGAGGTCGAGGTCGTACTTCGCCTTGCGCAGCTTCTCCGCGTAGTAGCGGTAGTCCCACGCCGCGAGCTTGAAGCCCGCCTTCTCCTGGTCGGCGATGGCCTGCGCGTCGTGCACGTCCTGCTTGAACTGGGCGATCGAAGGCGTCCACACCGCGAGCATCAGGTCGAGGGCCTTCTGCGGCTCCTTCGCCATCGTGTCGCTCATGCTCCAGTGCGCGTAGGTCGGGTAGCCGAGCAGCTTCGCCTTCTTCGCGCGCAGCACGAGGATCTCGGTGACCAGCGCGTTGTTGTCGGACGCGTTGCCGTTGTCGCCGCGGCTCGTCCACATCTTGAAGCCCTTCTCGCGCAGCGCCCGGTTCGCCGCGCTGATCAGGAACGGCTCCATCGCCGAGCGGGTGTTGGCGATGGCCCACTTGCCGGTGAGCCCGCGCCGCGTGGCCTCGCCTGCCGCGTCGGCGATCTCGCTGTCGGTGAGCCCCGCGAGGCCGGCCCGGTCGTCGATGATCAACGCGTCGTGCTCTTCGTCGGCGAGCTGGTTCTGGCTGAACTTCGTGCACAGCTCGGCGAGGCGCTGGTTGTACGTCGAGAGCTGCGCCTTCTGCGCGGCGTCGAGGTTCGCGCCTTCCTTGGCGAAGCGCGTGAAGTGCAGCCACACCAGCCGCTGCTGCTCGGCCGTCAGCTTCGCCTTGGCGGGCGACTCGGCGACCGCCTTGAGCCGCGCGAAGAGCTTCGCGTCCTGGAAGATGGCGTCGGAGAAGGCGGCCAGCTTCGGGGCCATCGCCGTCTCGACCTCGCGGAACTCGGGCGTCGAGAGGCTGCTGCTCCAGGTGCCGAAGAGCGTCATCGCGCGGGCGAGTGGCTCACCCGACTTCTCCAAGGGCACCAGGGTGTTCTCGAAGGTCGCCGGCGCGGGGTCGTTGCCGATGGCGGCGAGCTCGGCGAGCTGCAGGGCCATGCCTTCTTCGAGGGCCGCCTTGAAGTCGGCGACCTTGACGTTCTGGAAGGCGGGCACGCCGCCGTACGGGCCGGTCCAGGGGGCGAGAATCGGGTTGGTCATGGTCTTCTTCACTTTCTCGCCCGCGAGAGCCGGGGCGGCACACAGGATGATTGCGGCGAGGAGCCACGAGCGCCGAGGCGTCTGCCCCTCACCCCGGCCCTCTCCCCTTCGCGGCAGAGAGGGAGGCCAGCCGCTCACTTCTTCACCGGGGCCACGACGACCGTCTTCTTCGCCGCGCCCTTCGCCGGCCCGAACACCAGCTCGTCATCGAGCAGCCGCACCATGTCGTCGAGCTTCGCGCGGTACGCCGGGTACTCCTGCGCCGAGAGCCGCTCGCACGTCGTGCGCCACGTCTGCTTGCTCTTCACCAGCCGGCCGGCCTGGGTCACCTCGCGCGACAGCGACAGGCACGGCATCGACACCGTGCCGCTCGACGGCAGCTTCTTCGCCTCGAAGCCCTCGGGCACGGTCAGCTCGAGCTGCATCATCTGCTGCTGCGGCGTGCCGAGGATGAGCGGGTGGTTGCGCGTCGCCAGCGCGAAGGTCGCGCGCGGGTTTGCGTCTGACGGCAGCTTGAGCCGCACGGTGTCGCCCTCGATGCGCGCGAGCGTCCCGCTGGCGACCTCCATGCGAATCGCCGCGGGCACGCGCAGCGACTCGACCTCCAGCGCGCGCACGTCGGAGGTGGTCGCGTTGGGCAGGTACGCCGAGGCGATGCGCTGCCCGACCTGGCTGAAGATGGCCTGGTTCTTCGCGGTGCGGCGAATGAGCGAGCCCGAGCGGCCGACGGCCTCGAGCGTCAGCGTGCCCTTCGCGCCGCCCTTCGCGTCGAGCTCGAGCGCGACCGTGGTCGTCTCCGCGTTCTGCTCCGGCGCCTGGTAGGGGATGTCGCGCCACGTGTGCACGTTGGTCTTCGGGTCGAACACCAGCGCGCTGGTCCCCACGTCGTCGCTGCGCACCGCGGCCACGTCGAGCAGCTCGGCGGTGGGGTCGAAGAAGCGCGCCTTCACCCCCGGCTGCTCGGGCACGTAGACGATGGCGTGGTTGAACTGCTGCATCGGCACGTCCTGCCGCGCGGGGCCGACGTCGCGGGTGCGCACCAGCGCGAAGTGCGCGTCGAGCCCCAGCTTGCGGGCCAGCTCGATGAAGAGCACCGCCTTGTCCTTGCAGTCGCCGTAGCGGCGCTCGAGGGTCATCGAGGCGGGGTGCGGCTTCACCCCGGCGATGAAGCTCTCGTAGTCCTGCTGGTAGCGGATCTCCTCCATCACGAAGGTGTGAATGCGCTCGAGCTTCTCGTTGGCGTCGGGGTCACCCTTGCCCAGGCCGCGGGCGATGGCCTCGAGCTCCGGGCTGTCGCGGAACACGCCCTCGAGCAGCGCCTGTTCCCACGAGAGCCACGTCTTCCAGTCGGGCACGGTGGACAGCGCGATGTTGATCGCCAGCTCGCCCACGGTGGGCATCGACGGCTCGCTGATCAACGGCGGGGTGTGCTTCGTGGTCCAGATGAAGCGGAGCAGCTCGCCGCGCTTCTCCTCGGAGTGCACGACCTCGCCCACCTTGTACTCGTGGAGCTTCGCGGTGAGCGGAGCCCACAGCACCAGCGTCGACTCCTCGCGCTGGTCGCCCACGCCCTGGAAGCTCCAGGTCTCGTTGTAGTAGCGCGCGAGGTAGCCGCGCGGGGGCGAGTCGAGGCGGTACTGCAGCACCAGCGTCGAGCCGGGCTGCATGCCGCGGAAGAAGATCTGCCGGTTGCGCTCGCTCGAGGCTTCGCTGCGCTGCCCCTTCTCATCGACGGCGTAGGCATGCAGCACGCGGAGCCGGCCGGCCCCGACCGACTGGCGGATGATGCGGTCGCGCCCCTGCGAATTCCACGCGTGCACCACCAGCGTCACCGCGTTCGAGGTCGAGCCGTCGGTGTTGAGCAGCGAGACCTCGTGGTCGAGCAGGTACGCCACGTCGGCGCCCGGCAACTGCTTCAAGCTCGTGCGCGCCTTCACCAGCGCCTCCAGCCGCGCCTCGTCGGGCATGTCGGCCATCCACTCGCCGCGGGTCTCGGGCGAGAGGAAGTCGACGCGGTTGGCGAGGGCCTCGTTCTCGGGGTTGAGCTCGATCGAGCGCTTCCACAGGGCGATGGCCGCCGCGGTGTCGCCGCGCTCGTAGGCCAGCTCGCCGCGCTTGCTCCTGGGCACCGCGGCCTCGGGAGAGAGCTCCTCAGCCTTGAGCAGCGCGTTCTCAGCGGCCTTGAAGTCCCCCAGGCGGCGGTGGGTCTCGGCGACGGTGAGCCACATCGAGTAGTCGGTGGGCCACGACGCGAGGCGGGCCTGCTGGTGGCGGAGCGTCTCGCGGAAGTCAGCTGCCTCGAAGGCGAGGTCGGCTTCGCGGCGCAGCGCGTCCGGGTGGTACGGGAGCTGCGCCAGCACCGAGTCGAGCACGTCGAGCGCCTGTTCCCGGCGGCCGTAGCGCGAGAGCGTGCGCGAGAGCTCGATGTCTTCTTCCGGCGTGCTGCCGAAGCGCAGGGCGCGCTCCTTCGCGGTGCGCAGCTCGTCTTCGATCCACGCCTCGCTGCGCCACACGTCGACCAGCAGGTCCCACACCTCGTGCAGCTCGGGCTTCTCTTTCTGGAGCTGGATCAGCCGGTCGCGGGCCTTCTGCTTGAGGCCCTGCTGCTGGTGGAAGCGCGCCTGCCGGAGGCGGATGAAGGGGAGCTCGTCGCCCACCTCGGTGTCGAGCGAGGCGAGGAGATCGGCGGTGCGGCCGCGCTCCTGGTTGTACCAGAGGGCGTCGACCAGCCAGGCGCGCATCACCAGCGACTTCGGCAAGCCGGCCACCGCGGCATCAGCGGCCTTCACCGTGCTCGCGCCACCCGCGCCCAGGTGCGCCCAGCCGACGAAGTGCGCCAGCTGCCGTGCGGGCGAGGCGGTGAGGTTCTGCGCGCGCCACGCCAGCGACGACTCGAGCGTCGGCTTGAAGCGCAGGCCGTCGAAGCCGGTGACGCGCGCCGAGAGGGCCCAGACGCCTTCGCGGTGGGCCGACTTGATCAGCACCGTGTGCGCGCCCTTCTTGAGCTCGATGGGGATGACGAGGTGGTCCATCACGCTGCGCTCGAGCTGCGGGGCGGCGAAGACGAGGCGGTTGTCGACCCACACCTTGAGCGGGTCGGTGGTGGTGATGCGCAGCGCCTGTACGCCGTCGGTCTCGGCGGTGAAGGTGCCCTGGGCGAAGGCGGCCGACCAGCGCGTGGGGGTCATCAACTGCAGCAGGTCGTAGCGGCCGCGGCCGTCCTTCGGCACGGTGGTGCGCCAGGTGAGCGGGCCGGCGCGGCCTTCATAGGTCTCGGTGAGCGCGGGGCGCAGCTCGGGGGCGAGCTCGAGGTCGAAGCCCTTGCCCTGGTCGTTGTCCCAGGTGCCGACCCACGCGAGGTCGAGCTGCCCGGGGATCGAGGCGATCGCCGCGTCGCGCGCCTCGAAGTCGCCCTCGGCGTTGAGCATCACCGCGAGGTGGCTGGCGGCGACGGCGCGCACGTCGGGGTTGGGGTGCTTCTCGATGAGGCCGAGGTACAGCTCGCGGACCACGGCGCGCTCGGCCCAGGTGAACTCGGTGCTCGCCAGCAGGTGGAGGTGCATCAGCGCCGCGTCGTCGCCGGTGTCGGCCAGCGCGAGCACGAGGTGCTTCACCACGTCGGCGTCGCGCGACTCGAGCTGCGCGAGGCGGGCGGCGAGCTCGTGAAACAGCGCGGTGTTCGGGCCCGCGGCCTGGGCGTCAGCGAGCGCGGCGCGGAGCTGATCAGGCGTCTGGGCCCGGTAGAACGCCTCGGCGGCGGCGGCGAGCTTCGGCTCGTCGAGCGCAGTGGCGCGGGTCAGGGTGGGCGCGAGGGTGGCGCAGCCGGCGAGCAACACGGCCACGAGGACGACGGACAAAGAACGCATGGGCGGCGGATATAGCCCATTGCCCTCGCCCCCAAGGGTCGGGGAGCGGGGAAGAAATTTCGGGGCGCACCGGGTGTTGCGCTGACCATCGGGGCAGGTGGCTTCCCCGCGCCCGGCAGCCACCGTGGTACGAGCCGGGTCGATGCAGTCCCGGCTCCTCGCGCTCGACCTCGACGGCACGTTGCTTCAGAAAGACGGCACCGTGCACCCGCGCGACCTCGCGGCGATCGCCCGCATTCGCCGCGAAGGCGTGGCGGTGACCCTGTGCACCGGCCGGATGTATTCGGGGAGCCGCCACGTCGCGCAGTGGCTCGACCTCGACGGCCCGGTCGGCTGCGTCGACGGCAGCCAGGTGATGCTGCACTCCACCACCGGGTCGACCTCGCTGGAGAACACCGCCATTCGCGGCCCGCACGCGCTGCACCTGCGCGAGCTGCTCGGCCGCCGCGACTCGGCGCGCTTCTTCGCTACCGGCGATCGCATCGTGCACGACGCGGCCGGCACGCCGTTCACGCCCTACGTCGGCACCTGGACCGGCGCGCTCGAGGAGACGGCGGATCTCCACGGCCACCCCTTCTGGGAAGGCGAGGCCGGCCTGCTGGCGGCCATCGTGGTGGGGACGATGAGCGACATCGACGCCACGGCCGCGGAGATCCGCGCCGAGCTCGGGGCCCACGCGCACCTCATCTCCTTCCCCCTCGGTCGCATGGAAGGCCTGGGCGGGTTGATCGTCCGCGCCCCGGGCCGCAGCAAGGGCACCGCGCTCCACGCCATCGGCGCGCACTACGGCATCGCCGTCGGCGAGATGGTGGCGGTCGGTGATTGGTTGAACGACAAGCCGATGTTCGAGGTCGCTGGTCGGTCCTTCGCGATGAAGAGCGCTCCCGACGAAGTGCGCGCGCTCGCCACCGACCAGGTGCAGTGCAGCCTCGCGGACGGCGGCGTGGCCGAGGTCATCGAGCGCGTCTTCGGCTGAGGCCCGCGGCTTGCAGTCAATTCACGGCGAAGTCCAACCAGGGAGTGTGAATGCTGATTCAGGTCAACACCGACAAGAGCATCAAGGGCGGCGAGACGTTGGTGGCCGAAGTGCAGGCCGTGGTGACGCAGGCGTTGGCCAACCTCAGTGAGCGCATCACCCGAGTGGATGTGCACCTCACCGACGAAGACGGGGCCAAGCGGGGCCCGGACGACCACCGCTGCATGATGGAGGCGCACGTCAGTGGCCGGCCGTCTGCCGTCGTCACCCACCACGCCGCGAACGTGCAGGCGGCCGTCGACGGCGCCTCGGACAAGCTGCTGCACGCCCTCGAGCACGCGCTGGGCAAGCTCGAAGATCAGCGCAATTCGCGCGAATCGGTCCGGCACCAGTCCTGATCGCCGCATGATTTGCACTGACGCTGAGCGGACCTGCACCCTGGGTGCTAGCTCTGGGGCTTCTCCTGCGTCGAGGTCGACATGTTCGGTGGATTCGCCAACGTCTGGACGCCCGTTATCCGCGGGCGGTCGCTGAAGAAGCGGCCGCTGCCGGTGACGCTGGCCGGGGAGAAGCTGGTCTTCTTCCGTGACGCGAAGGGCGTCGCGTCGGCGCTGTTCGACCAGTGCCCTCACCGCGGCGTAGCGCTCTCGCTGGGAAAGGTGACGAAGGAAGGCTGCCTCGAGTGCCCCTTCCACGCCTGGCAGTTCGACGGCCAGGGCCAGGCGCGCCACGTGCCGCTCAACCCCGACGCGAAGCGCGAGCGGCTCTTCGCCACCAGCCTGCCGGTGCGCGAGCTGGGCGGGGTCTTGTGGGTCTACACCGCGCCGGTGAAGGAAGCGCCGTGCGAGCCGACGGTGCCCGACGCGTTGACCATGAAGGGGGCCGCGCGCACCTACCTCCAGGTGGAATGGAAGGCGCACTGGTCTCGCGCGATGGAGAACATGCTCGACTCGCCGCACGTTCCCTACGTGCACGCGAGCACCATCGGGCGCTTCGTGCGGCCGTACCTGAAGCACGACTCACGCATGGACATCGAGTGGGAAGACACGCCGTACGGCGGGCGAACGCTGTCCACCATCGACGGGCGCACCGAGTCGGGAGCGACGCTCGACTTCTTCCGCCCGAACATGATGGTGCTCAACATCCCCATCCCCGGGAAGGTGTTCCGCATGCACGCGCTCTGCGTGCCCATCGATGATGAGCACGTGCGGATGATCATCATCGGCGCGCGCACCTTCGCGACGCTGGGGCTGCTCAACCCGTTCTTCAACTACAGCAACGCGAAGATCGCCGAGCAGGACCGGGCGGTGGTCGAGTCGTCACGACCGCGGAAGAGTCCGCCGGCCTGTGACGAACTGGCGGGGCGCACCGACAAGGCCACCCTGCAGTTCCGCAAGTACTACTTCGCCGAGCTGCACGACTCGTCGTCGGCCCCCGCCCCCTGAAGGCCGACTGGGGTTTCTTGCCGACGCTCGAGATGATTGAGGAGGTGGTGACCGCGGCCGGGTTCCCCCCC
>JBBRUE010000068.1:0-13886 GCA_038248085.1 Myxococcales bacterium
CCCGTACGGGGCTGGACGCCGCCGGCTGGCACAAGGCCGTGCTCCACCACCTTCGCGAAGTCGCAGCCACCGCGCGAACATCGCCTGGTCGCGGGAGCTCGACGTCGACCGGCCCCGCTACGGCGCCGCACGCCTGAGCAGCGCGCGGGCGGCCGCCTCGTCGAGCGGCTCCACCTGGCGCTGCTCGAGGCTCCAGCCGTGGCCGGGGGCGAACTCCGTGAAGAAGGTGACGTGCTCGAACGTGCCGTCACCGCAGGAGCGCAACTCGCTGCGCTCGACGCGCGTGTCCGGAAACAGCACGAGATCTTCGCTGACTGGCACGCGCTCCCCAGCGCGAATGCGCAAGAGCAGGGCAGCGATCGCCGCGTCGTCGGGAGAACCCATGGGGTCAGCGTAGCTCCGAGCGAAGCGCACCACCGGTAGGCCTCCGCGGCGGAAGGCGCGAGGGCCCACGAAGACCTGGTCGCGCTCCGCGACCTTCTCTTCGAGCTCGTCGCCGAGGCAGACCTGTTGATCGCGGACGCCAGGGGCAACGCCGGCCTCGAGGAGTTCCTCGCGCGCTACCCCACGCATCCCTTCACGGCCTCGGTGCTCTACGCGCTCGGGCGCACCGAACAACTCCAGCAGCGGTTCCCGAAGCACCCGCTGGCCCGGGCGGTCGCAGCGAAGAGCATCGTCGACGAGAAGTAGCGCGGCAGACGCTCCGACAGTTGCACCGGCGCCGTGGACTGAACGTCGTACACTCCGCGGTTCGCACCATCGCCCCCGGGGATCCCACACATGCTCAGCGCACTGCTCTTGACCGTGGCCACGGCTGGCCCGGCTGTTCACCCCAAACCGCCGGCGCCGCCCGAGCTGCAGGTGCAGGTCTTCCAGAAGCGCCGCGCGCGGCTGATGAACGAGCTCGGTGGGTGTGTCGGGTTGATCGCCGCGCAGGGTGAAGTCTCCGGCGTGACCGAGGACTACCGGCAGGACTCCGACTTCCTCTGGCTGACCGGGGTGAACGAGCCCGAGGCGTGGCTGTTGCTTCAGCCGAAGTCGCCGTACCGCAAGGTCACGCTGTTCCTCAAAGCGCGCGACCCCGAGAAGGAGCGGTGGACCGGTCCGCGCGACCCCCTCTCGCCCGAGCTGCTCAAGAAGTACGGCGTCGATCGCGTGATTCGGGGTTCGCCCGAAGGTGCGTTGCTCAACGCGGGGCTGCACCATGCCTGCGTGGCGGTGATCAGTCCGGCGACGATGGCGAAGGACGATCGCAGCGACGCCGAGCTCTCCGAGCGCCTCGCCGGTCGCTACGGCTTGAAGGTCGAATACAAGCGCGGACTGCTGGCCGACCTCCGCGCGGCCCACGACGCCGAAGAGCTCGAGCGCATGGAGCGCGCCGTCGCCATCACCGCTGCCGGTCACAACGTCGTCGCGCGCATCGCGGTCGCGGGGCTCACCGAGCGCCAGGTGCAGACGCAGCTCGAGTACGCGTTCTTCCAGGCAGGGGGCACGGGCTTGTCGTACTCGTCGATCGTCGGCAGCGGTCCCAACGGCGCGGTGCTGCACTGGGACGAGAACTCGCGGGTGATCAAGGACGGTGACCTCCTCGTGGTCGACGCCGCCGCCGAGTACGGCCGCTACGCCGCGGACGTCACGCGCACCTACCCGGTCTCGGGCCGCTTCACCGACGAGCAGGCGAAGGCCTACCGCGCGGTCTACCAGGCGCAGGAAGACATCTTCGCGGCCATCAAGCCGGGCGCGTCGATGGCCGATCTCCAGCACGCCGCCGAGGAGTCGCTGCGCAAGTCGGGCTACCTCGCCGACTTCATCCACGGCTTCGGTCACTTCATTGGCCTCGAGGTGCACGACGCCGGCGACCCCGAGCGGCCGATTCCCGTCGGCGCGGTGTTCACCGTCGAGCCGGGTGTGTACCTGCCGGCCCTCGGGTTCGGCGTGCGCATCGAGGACGAAGTGGTGATGACCGAGAAGGGCTACCGGCTGTTGACCGGCGCGCTGCCACGCAAGCTCGAAGACGTCGAGGCGTGGCTCGCCCGCGAGCGCTCACGCTGAGACCGGCACTCGAAAAGTGAAACGGGGACCTTCGTTTTATGAAGGTCAAACAAACCCTGAACAAATCGCGAAACGAACATCCGCTCGCTACGTAAGGCCGACGTTGGGATTGGTGATCCCCAACACGATACCGGCCGCCGGGGCTGGTCCCATCAACCAGGAGCCTTCCATGAAAATGCGAGTTTTCGCAGGTGCCGTTGTGTTGTCTTTGATGCTGGTCGGCTGTGGCGAAATGACGCCGGGGACTGACGCCGGGACCGGCGGGGGTTCTGGCGGTGGGAGCGCCACGGGTGGAGGCGGAGGCGGGGGTGGCGCGGCGCTGGGCTCCATCGTCGACGTGGCGGCAGCCAACCCCGACTTCTCGGTCCTCGTGGCGGCGGTGCAGAAGGCCGGGCTCGCGGCGACGCTGAGCGACCCGAGCAAGAAGTTCACGGTCTTCGCCCCGCGCAACGCAGCCTTCACCGCGCTGCTCACCCAGTTGGGCATCACCAACGGCCTCGACGGCCTCTCGGCGGACCAGCTCAAGCCGATCCTCCTCTACCACGTGCTCGGCGCCGAGGTCCGCGCGGCGGCGGCCACCACCGCGGCGCAGGCGAACCAGAAGGTCGACGCGCTGGGCGGCAAGGTGCAGCTGTCGCTCGACGGAACCACCATCAAGCTCGACGCCCGGGCGGCCGTGGTGGCGGCGGACGTCTCGGCGAGCAACGGCGTCATCCACGTCATCGACGCGGTGCTGCTCCCCAGCATCACCGACATCGCGACCACCGACGCGCGCTTCTCGAGCCTCGCCGCGGCGCTGACGCTCGCGGACACGGCTACGCCCAGCCCCGGCCTCGTCGCGGCGCTCGACAACGACGCCTCGGCCACCGGCTTCACGGTCTTCGCGCCGGTCAACGACGGCTTCACGGCCCTGGTGACGGCGCTCAAGGGCGCCGACAACGGCGCGTCTACCGGCATCACCGCGCTGAGCAGCTTCCGGCCTGATCAGCTGATTCCCGTGCTCGGCTACCACGTCATCCCCTCGAAGGTGCTCGCCGCCTCGGTGCCCGCGACGGGCGACGTCGACACGCTCGGCGGCAAGGTGGCGGTGACCCGCGCCGGCGCCACGGTGACGGTCGACGGCGTCACGGTCGTCATCGCCGACGTGTTGGCGAGCAACGGCGTCATTCACGCCGTGGGCAGCGTGCTGGTGCCGAGCATCACCGACGTGGTGACCACCTCGCCTTCGCTCTCCTCGCTCAAGGGGGCGGTGCTCGCCGCCGACGGCGCCTCGGGGACGACTCCGAAGGTCGCCGCCGCGCTGAATGGCCCGGCGCCCTTCACGCTCTTCGCGCCGACCAACGCGGCCTTCACCGCCCTGGGGACGGCGCCGTCGGGCCAGGCGCTCACCAACGTGCTGCTCTACCACGCGGCGCCCGGTGCCCCGGTTTACGCCGCCACGGCGCTGGGCCTCACCCAGCCTCTCGCCGTGACGACTGCGCTGACCGGGAAGACCTTCGCGGTGAACGCCGAGGGTACGCCGAAGGGGGTGACCGTCGCTGACGGCACCACGACGAAGGCGAAGGTCGTCACCGTCAACCTCTTCACCTCCAACGGCGTGATTCACCTCGTGGACAAGGTTCTCATCCCCGCGCCGTAAGGCCGGGAGCCTTCGCGAATGGGACGAGCCGCGGGCGGGCGCTGGTGCCTGCTCGCGGCGTTCTTGCGCTCAGCCGTATTCTCGCCCACTGCCGCCGCCAGAACGCGCCGCTCGAGAGCGCCCCGGAGGTGCGCGTCTCTGCATTCGGTGCGCGCAACGGGTTCCGCACGGGCCCCGGGTCGCAGCCCTCGCTCGCTGCGCGCTTGTGTCTGGTCCATGAGGAACTCGAGCAGAGCAGCGCCGGCGACGATTCACGCCCGCGCGCGGTGTGCGGGGGCAGCGCGCAGTTCGCCCTCGATCGCGTGGTCGACCTGCCGCCGGTGAGCTCGCTCAGTGCCAGCCACGACGTTCGGCTTCGACGCCGTCCATCACGAGGGCATGCCGCGCGTCGGTCCGCTGGTGGCCCCTCGACCGTTGACTGCGCTGATCAGAGGACGTCGTCGGTGCGGTCCTTGCCCAGGTAGATGGGCAACGGGAGCGGCGCGGGCGCGGCGGGAACCATGCCGAGCACGTATTCCTGGCCGCCGGCCACGAAGCTCACGGCGCCCAGCGTCGCCGGTCCGTCGGTGCCCTTGAAGTGAGCGCCGACCTTCCCGAAGGGCGTCTTCGTCGAGCCCCCGAGCCCATCGCGCGTGAAGAGGTCGAGGGTGGTCGTTCCATCCGATACCCGCGCTCCCACGGGACCCACCGAGAAGCCACCGAAGCTCTGCCCGGCCACATGCACCGAAGCGCGGATCCCGTTCGCGTCAGCGCGGACGCCGAGGTCGACCTTCCGCGACGCCTGCTCGAAGGTATCGCGCGCGTGGCCGGCGAAAGACGGAGCGTCCTCGACCTTCGCTTTCACCTCGGCGACCACGTCCTGCACCTTCTGGGTCGTCGTGTTCACCACGTTGTGCACTGCGTTCGTCACTGCGCCGAAGAGGGACATGCTCAAGACGCGCAGGGGGCCGGGAAACAGGCTCAGCGGGAGTGAATTCAGGCGCTTGGGTCACGGCAGCTGAGGTTGCCCCGAGCGCCGAGATCCGCCGACAGCGCGATGGAACTCTGGTGACCGATGTGGGCGCTGCCGAGACCCGCGCGAAGGACAACATCGCGGCTGTGTTGCAAATATACCAGTGAAGTACCACCTGCGTCGAAGTCCGGTCGGAAGTGAAGAGCGGACCGCACTTCATTGGTGAATTCGCAACGCCCGTGGTGCGGGTCGATTCGTCAGCTCCGAACGGAATGCCAGCGCGCGGCGGATGCGCTCGACGACCCTCGCTGGTTGGGAGTCGAGCTGCCGCCAGGTCAGCGGCATCACCCGCCAGCCGAGCGCCGCGAGCCGCGAGTTGCGCACCCGGTCGCGCTCGAAGGCCTCCCGGTCCCCGTGGTGGAGGAAGCCGTCCGCTTCGATGGCCAATTGATGGTGGGGGTACGCAAAGTCGAGGCGCCCGGGCTGGCCCTGATCGTCGCGGAACTCGTACCCCGGGACCGGAAGAGGCAGCTTCGAACGCCTGAGCAGCCGCCAGACCCGCACCTCGAGGGCGCTCTCGAGCGGCACCTTCCGGCGGCGGCAGTCGGCCAGAATGCGACTGAGCGCCAGCGTACCCTTGCGGCCTCTCA
Source organism: Myxococcales bacterium (assembly GCA_038248085.1). GTDB lineage: Bacteria > Myxococcota > Myxococcia > Myxococcales > Myxococcaceae > Archangium_A. Next base: position 5,294 of record JBBRUE010000068.1, read on the forward strand.
CCGTGAGGTGACGCATGCGACGCTGCACCCAATCTGGAGCGGCGACCTGCCGCCGCCACGCATCCTCGACGACGATGGCGAGCGTCTCTTCGTCGACGCAGCTGGCGAGGTCGATGAGGGTCCGCGCCCCGCTGGTGACGGGGACACCCCGGCGGGCCCGCAGGTCTTCAGGGTCGAGCGACTGGCTGCGATGCACGACCACCCCATCGGCCGAGCCGCGAAAGAGTGATTGGGTCGTCACCTCGAGCGCCGCTGGCGCGACGTCCAACCCCCAGAGCTTCGCGGCCGAACGATGGCTGACCACGGAGCCTTCGCCGAGCCACAGACAGGTCGCGAGCTGGAGCTGCGCCTCGGTCTGAGCGGCGGCCACCCTGCGAAAGACCCGCGGCCTCACCGCCTGCCAGGTGCCGCTGCGGACCAACCGGGAGAGCGCCGTGCGGCTCAGGCCCGCGGAGGTCACCTGCGCGTGCGTCACCAGACCGTGCTGCTCGGCCGCGAGCGCGACCAACTTCGTGACGGGGGTGGTCCGTGGGCTGGGCATCGACGAAGGACATCACAGGTGTTTCGAATTCACCAATGAAGCTGATGGCGATGCGCTGTGCGTACTGATGATGTCGAGGACACAGCTTCTTTGGTGAATTCGAAACAGCCCCGTCGGAAGGAATGCACTCTGGTTTGCGATCGCGCTCGCCGGGGAACCTCGCCCCTCTGAACAGGACGAGCGGGTGGTGCCGCGCGCGAACTCCTGCGCGTTGGTGAGGCCGTCGCCGTCGACGTCGGCCAGCGCGTCCGTCGAGGCGACCACCCGCAGCCGACGGCGGGGTACGTCGCGGCGCCGCGGCTGACTTTCACGTGGGCAGTCGCGCGGAGGAGCTGTGCTATCCGCAGTACGTGGGGACGGACGCGCAGCGCACCATCGACGCCATGTGGCGCACCGAGTCGCCGAAGCGCATCGGCGCGCTGACCCGGCTCGTGCGCGACGTCGCGATCGCCGAGGAGCTCGCGCAGGACGCGCTCGAGCAATGTCCCCGACAACCCGGGGCGTGGCTGATGTCGGCGGCGAAGCACCGGGCCCGCCGCGGGAGTCTCATCGCCGGGAAGCACGAGGCCCTCGCGCAGGAACTCGAGCAAGCCTTCTCCCCCGACCTCGACGCGCGGCTCGACGATCCAATCGGTGACGATCTCCTCCGGCTGCTCTTCATCTCGTGTCACCCGGTGCTCGCGCCGGAAGCGCGGGTGGCGCTGCCGCTCCGGCTCCTGTGAGGCGTGACCACGCAGGAGATCGCGCGTGCCTTCTCGTGCCGGACGGCGAAGGAGATCGCCGACATGCCGGCATCCTGCTCGCGGTCGAGGGGATTTCCCCCAGCGCCCAGCGCCCAGGGCACGCGGCTCCAGTTCAAGGTGGGTAGGCAGGTCTCGGCCGTCGACAGGCCGTTCGCCGAGTCGAAGGAGCTGATCGCCGGCTTCTGCCTGATCACCGTGCCCTCGAAGGAAGCCGCGCTCGCGTGGGCCGAGCGGTACGGGAGCATCCTCACCGACCTTCAGGTCGACGTGCTGCGGCTGCATGAGCAGGCGGCCTTCGACGGCAAGTAGGCAGGCGAGCGGTTCAGAGCGGGGACGACGCGCCCGGCTCGAGCAGCTGGAACTGCTTGAGCCATTTCCACAGCGTCACCCGCGAGATGCCGAGCCGGCGCGCTGCCTCGGCCCGGTTCCACCCGGTGGCGTGCAGGACGAGGGCGAGCCGATCGCGGTCGAGCGCGCCCGTGCTGCGTTCTTTCTTCACCGGGAGCGCGCGCGGCCCGGGGCGCACCTCGGCCGGCAGGTGGCTCTCTTCCACCACGCCTCCGTTGCTCCGCAGCGCCGCGAACTCGAGCGCGTTCTGCAGCTCGCGCACGTTGCCAGGCCAGTCGAAGGCGGCCAGTCGAGCCAGGGCCGCGGCCGAGATGGCGCGGGGGCGCGGGCTACCCCTGGCGGCGAGGCGATCGAGCCAGGCCTCGGCGAGCTGGGGCAGGTCTTCGGGGTGCTCCCGCAGCGAGGGGAGCCGCAGCGGAAAGACCGCCAGCCGGAAGTAGAGGTCGGCCCGAAAGCGGCCTTGCTCCACCATCGCCTTCAAGTCGCGGTGGGTGGCGCAGAGCAGGCGCACGTCGACCTTGATGGGGGCCGAGTCGCCCACCCGTTCGATCTCCCGCTGCTCGATGACCCGCAGCAGCTTGACCTGCACCGCGGGCGAGATGTCGCCGATTTCGTCGAGGAGCAGCGTGCCGCCATGGGCCTCCTGGAAGCGGCCGCGGCGGTCCTTGAGGGCGCCGGTGAACGCGCCCTTCACGTGGCCGAAGAGCTCGCTCTCGAGCAGGTTCTCGTTGAGCGCGGAGCAGGAGACGCGCACGAACGGGCCCTGGGCCCGCGCGCTGTTTCGGTGAATGGCCTCGGCGACGCACTCCTTCCCGGTGCCGCTCTCGCCGAGGATCATCACCGTGGCGTTCGAGTGCGCGACCTGTTCGATGGTCCGGTAGAGCTCCTTCATCACGGGGTGGTTGCCGATCAGCCCGCAGAAGTCACCGACGGGGCGCGGGGCCTTCACCTCGCAGCGCCCGTCGACCGCCTCCCCGACCGCCGTGAAGGTCTCGAGGGCGCCGACGGCGCGGCCGTCCTGGGCCGAGATGACCACCGCGTTCTTCACGATGCGCAGCAGCCGCCCGTCCTTCGTCCGCAAGGTGCAGGTCTTGGTGGTGCGCCCCTGTTCGACCAGGCCGCACTTCATCGGCCCGGTGCCGCAGGCGCAGCCGTGGAGCGCGTCGCCCGCGAGGATGGAGCAGTCGCGGTCCCGGGCCTCCGCTGCGGTCCACCCGGTGATCTCCTCGGCGGCCCGGTTCCAGTAGGTGACGCGGCCCGCGAGGTCGGTCGTGAACAACGCGTCGGGGAGCGCATCGGCCAACCGCTGCAGGGCTTCCTCGCTGCCGAGGCCCCGGTACGGAAGATGGAGCAAATTGATCTGGCTCAAGATTGAGTCAATTCACCCCGCCCGCAACGGGCGTTCAAGGGCAACGCCCCGGGTGAACGTTCACTGAACGCTCTGCCGCTAATGCCTCCCCCAACGCGGGTCGGTCTTCAGAGGGGGAAGCGGTGGAGGCGGTGGTGGCACCCCGCTTGAACAGGGTGCGGCCAGCCCGGGCTCCATTCTTCCCGGTCGGAAGGATCCACGTGAATTCGACACCGCTGCGCTTCGCTCCGCTCCTCGCCGCCTTCATCTTCTTCGCCTGCTCACCCCCCACGCCCGCCGAGAAGACCTGCTCGGACTTCTGCGGCGACGGGAACGTGTGCAACGCGAGCGGCCAGTGCGTGCCGCTGGCAGCCCCGAAGACGTGCTCGGACTTCTGCGGTACCGGCAACGTGTGCGACGCGACCGGCCGGTGCGTGCCGCTGGCGTGCACCCCGGCCTGTGGCCCCGGTACGGCGTGCGAGATGGGCGCCTGCGTGACGGTGGCGGCGGTGCGCTGCACCGCGACCTACCCGGGCTGCGCGGCCTGTGACACCTCGACGGCGGCGGCGACGTGGGTGGGCCAGTGCGGCGGAGGGACGACCTGTAACGGCGCCACCGACACCTGCGTGCCGCTCGCCTGCACGCCCGCCTGCGGCCCGGGAACGGCCTGCCAGATGGGCGCCTGCGTGGCGGTACAAGCGATCACCTGCACCTCGCCGTACCCCGGCTGCGCCGCGTGCGACCTCACCGGCGCGACCCCGCGGTGGGTGGCCCAATGCGCTCGGGGCACCACCTGCAACGCGAGCACTGACTCCTGCCTCAGCACCGCCACGCTGCACGCCAGCCTCGGCGCGCCGGGCGGCCCGCTCCATGGTCCGTTCGCGTCAGGCTACGCCGTGACGGCAGCGTGCGTGACTTGCCACGCCCCCCAGGCCGCCGAGGTGATGGCGTCTCAGCACTGGACGTGGAGCGGCCCTGCGCCCGACCTGGTCGCGGCGGACGGCGTGACGCCGGTGACCGCCAACGTGGGGAAGACGAACCTCATCAACAACTTCTGCGTGGGCACCGTCTCGAACGACAAGCGCTGCGATCAATGTCACGCCGGCTACGGCGGTGACCCCGACGCGACGCGCGCCCAGAAGTCGGCGCGCAAGTACACCTCAGCGGCCGCCGTCACCGGCGACTCGTCGATTCCCCTGGTGAACCGGGTGGACTGCCTGGTGTGCCATTCCAACCCGACCGCCGCCTACGCGAAGGACCCGAAAAACTTCGGCAACCCGGTGGCCACCCTCAACCTCGCCGTCGCCGCACAGGACATCATCAAGCCCACCCGCACCAACTGCGGCGTGTGCCACTTCTACGCGGGCGGTGCCGACAACGTGAAGCTGATGGGCTCGTCGCTGAAGAACCCCACCGAGGCGATCGACGTGCACATGGGTCGCGGCATGGAGTGCATCGACTGCCACGCCGGCGCGGGCCACACCTTCAAGGGCGGAGGCATCCACACGCCGAGCCACGCGGGGCGGGTGTCCTGCGCCGACTGCCACTCGGCGGCGCCGCATGAGGGCAAGGTGGCGACGAACGGCGTCTCCCTCGACGCCCACACCGCGCGGCTGGCCTGCCAGACGTGCCACATTCCCCGGTTCAGCAAGGGCCAGTTCGGGAAGGTGGACTGGGACTGGTCGTACACCGGCGACAACAGCACCTGCTCCGGTGCACCGGGCACCTGCGTGGGCGGGGTCATCACCATGAAGGTGAACGACGACGGCACGCCCAACGCGGCTTCCCCCAACGCGGTGACCACCTACGACTTCATCAAGGGCCGGTTCGTCTGGCAGAAGAACATCACCCCCGCCTACCGGTGGTCCAACGGCAAGGGCACGCACGCGCTGATCAGCGACAAGGGCACCATGACCGGCATGGGCCTGAACGACGGCACCCGCTTGTCGCTGGGTGAGCCGGTGGGGACCGCGACCAACGGCCGGATCGCTCCGTTCAAGCTGATGAAGGGGCGGCAGCCGGTCTACATCGACGGCGCCAACAGCTTCGTGATCAACCCGAACGTCTTCGGCCCGGGGAGCCTGTGGGGCGTCATCCAGACGCCGGGCTTCAGCTTCGCCACCTACGACTTCGACGGCGCGACGGCGGTCACCCCCGCCCTGGCGTCCTTCGATGCCGACCACAACGGTCAGCTCGACCCTGGCGCCGAGTCGACGGCGGCGCTGTGGGGCAAGATCCTCGCGGTCGGCGCCGTCGCAGCGGGCCAGACCACCGGGGCCACTCAGTTCGCGAAGTACGACGGGACCAACCCCGGCTACGACTGGCGCTACACGAAGCTCTACATGGACCTCAACCACGAGGTGGCGGTCAAGACGCAGGCGCTGGGCGCGAACGGCGCGTGCATCGACTGCCATGGGCCTGCCCCGAAGCTGCCGCTGTGTGAGCTCTACGCCGGGCGCACCAAGCCCTGGGGTGTGGTCTGCCCGTAGGCCCGAAGGAGCGCACGATGTACCACCACCTCACTGCCGTTCTCTGCGTGCTCACCCTCACTGGCTGCGGCGATTGGGGCCGCGTGCCGAAGTCGGGCGCGGTGGTGGCGTCTGGCCACGGAGGCCTGAGCGTCACCACCGACGAGCTGATCGCCCGCCTCGCCGAGCAGCCCGCGTTCGTGCGCGCGGGCTACTCGACGATGGAACGGAAGAAGGAGCTGCTCGACACCGCGGTGCGCTTCGAGGTGCTGGCGCAGGAGGCCGAGCGGCTGGGCCTCGATCGCGACCCCGAGGTGATCAGCGCCCAACGCAAGGTGATGGTGCAGAAGCTGGTGCAGCAGCGCATGCAGGCCGCCAGTCCTCCGATCACCGAGGGAGAACTCACCCGATACTACGAAGCGCACCGGGCCGAGTACCAGCAGCCGAAGCGGCTCAGGTTGCAGGCGCTCGAGTTTGACGCTCCGGCCGGCGCGCCCGAGCGGGCACAGGTGGGGGCGCGTGCCCGGCAGGCGCTGCAGTCGGGGCAGCCCTTCGAGGCGGTGGCGGCCGCGTTCAGCGAGGCGCGGGCCGCAGCGGACGAGCCGGGCCTGCAGACTGGGGAAGCCCTCAGCGAGCGCTACGGTCCCGCGGCTGCCGCGGCGTTGCTCATGCTCTCGAAGAGCGAGGTCTCGGAAGTCCTGGAGACACCTGCCGGACTGGTGATCGCCCGGGTCCTCGAGGTCCAGGAAGCGGGCCCCAAGCCGATGCAGCTGGTGCGGGCGCAGATCGAGAACACGCTCCAGCGGGCGCGGCGGGCCCAGGCGTTCGAGGCGTGGGTGGCGTCGCTGAAGGACGGGGCCGCGGTGTCGATCGACGAGCGGGCGCTCGAGGCGCTCCAGCTCGGCGCGACCCCCTGACCCTGCGCTCGGAGCGGACCGGAGGTCGGACTCGGGCTCCGTTCCTGTCTACGCTCCACGGGTGTCCCGCTCCATCTTGGTGGCCCTCGGTTGCGGTGCCCTGCACCTGGTCGTCGTCGCGGCGTACGCCTGGCCCAACCTGTCGATGGCGGGGCTCGACCTGGTGCTGTTGTCCCTCGGGGCGACCGGGGCGATAGCGCCGACTCCCACGCGTATTCAGCGGCACCGCGACGTCATCGAGGCCGAGCGCACGCCGCTCGGTCGCCGCTTGCTCTACCGCGACTTCTGGCGCGTCTCGAGCGTGCCCGTCGCGTTGGCGCTGTTGGCGGTGGTGTGGGCTGCCGCGGCGGCGAGCTTCCTCGCGGTCGGGCCCCGGCCGCCGTACCGCGTCGAGGCAGTGGTCATCTGGACGCCGGTGGTCCTCTTCGCCGTCGGCGCGGTCGCCGCGCAGATGGTCAACATGTGGGCGGCCCTGGTTCCCCTGCTCGCGTTGTGGCTGGTGTTTCTCGCTGGGGCCTCGTTCAACGGCGAGGGGCTCATCGCCCTGCAGGTGCTCGGGGTCGGGGTCGGGGTGGTGGCCTCGATCTTCGCCAGCGACCTGCTCAAGACGCTGACGTCCGGTCGTGGTCACTCCGCGTAGAAAGCGTCCCACGGGGAGCCCGCGCATCAGCCGCGGGCGACGCGCAGCACGAGCTTGCCGAAGTTCTCACCCGAGAAGAGCTTGAGCAGCGCCTCGGGGAAGGTCTCGAGGCCATCGACGACGTCTTCGCGCGAGACGAACTTCCCGTCCTTCATCCACTGCGCGATGTCCTTGATCGCCACCGGGTAGCGGTCGGCGTAGTCGAACACCACGATGCCTTCCATGCGGGCGCGGTTGACCAGCAGCGAGAGGTAGTTCGCCGGGCCCTTCACCGGGGTGGTGTTGTTGTATTGCGAGATGGCGCCGCAGATGACGACGCGCGCGCCGCGGTTGATGCGCGAGAGCACCGTGTCGAGGATCTCCCCGCCCACGTTGTCGAAGTACACGTCGACGCCGGTGGGGCAGTACTTCTTGAGCCCCTCGCGCACCTCGCCCGCGCGGTAGTCGATGCACGCGTCGAAGCCGAGCTCGCGCACCACGAAGTCACACTTGGCCTGGCCTCCGGCGATGCCCACCACGCGGCAGCCCTTGAGCTTCGCCACCTGGCCCACGGTCTGGCCGACGGCGCCCGACGCACCCGAGACCACCACCGTCTCGCCCGGCTTCGGCAGGCCGACGTCGAGCAGCCCGAAGTACCCCGTCATGCCCGGCATCCCCAGCGCGTTGAGCCACTTCTCGAGCGGCGCGACGGAGAGGTCGATGGTCGACACGCCCTTGCCCGAGGTGAAGGCGCGGTATTCCTGCACGCCGAGCCCCGCGCTGACGAAGGCGCCGACCGGGAACGCGGGGTGGCGCGAGGCGACCACGCGGCCCACACCGCCGGCGCGCATCACCTCACCAATACCGACGGGGGGGATGTAGCTCTTGCCCTCGTTCATCCACCCGCGCATCGCGGGGTCGAGCGAGAGCATCAGCGTCTTGACCACGAAGCCACCCTCGGCCGGCTCGGCGACGGGCTCCTCGGTGAAGTTCCAGTCGCTGCGCTTCGGTAGACCGACGGGACGGGCGGCGAGGCGAACCTGGTGATTCTTCACGTCGGTCAGAGAGCTCATGGCGTGAGGTGTAACCGCAAAGAGGGCGGGGGGTGATCTCGTCTTCCGCTGAACCCTATGGAGTCGGCGCGGCCGCGAGCTTGCGCACCATCACCACGAGGGCGTCGAGGTGCTCGGGCTGCAGCTCGTCTTTGAACGCGGGCATCTCCTTCAGCACGCCGTCGCGCTCTTCCTTGAGGCCGTTGGTGACGCGGTTGCGGATGAAGTCGTCGGTGGTCTTCGCCTGCCACGCGGCCGTCGTGAAGTCCGGGAGCTTGAGCTTCTTGCCGCTCTCAGTCTGTCCGCGCCCATCGTTGCCGTGACACGCGGAGCACTTCGCCTTCCACACCCGCATGACCTTCTTCTCAGGCGCTTCGGCGAAGGCGGGCAGGGCGAGGATCGCGGCGAGGACCAGGAGGCGGGAGCGCATCCGACGAATATCCCCCACCCCGGGGGCGGCGTCAGTCCCTCACTTGCGCCAGCTGGCGCCGCGTTACGGTTCTGGAATGGTGCGCCTGGTCGTCGCGGTGTCGATGTGCGTCGCGTGCTGCGCGTGC
>JBBRUE010000069.1:0-13862 GCA_038248085.1 Myxococcales bacterium
GGTCATGTCCACGCAGCCCTCGCTGGTGGTCATCGCGCAGGTCGGCGAGCGCACGAAGAGCACCGCGTCGACGTTGCTCCCCGACGGCGGAGTGCCCACCACGGTCAGCGTCTGCCCCGCGGGAATGGACACCTCGTAGACCACGTCCTGGCCATCGGCGGTCGTGGCACAGAGGTCCGAGTCGATGTCCGCGGCCGCGTCGGTGAGGTCGACGCTCCGCGTGGCCATGGTGCCGGTGACGACGTCCGGCGTGGTGCAGGTGTCGTTGGCCGGAGGCGGGACGGGCGCCGACAGCGCGAGCTGCACCGAGAACTGGGTCCCGCTGCCGTCGGAGCCGAGCAGCACGTAGTACGTGCCCGCCGGGAGATTGTTGACGCTGAGCACCTCGGGGCTGGTCGACCCGCTCGAGTTCGAGCAGTGCACCAGCGTGCCCGGGTCGCAGGCCGCCGACCGCAGCTCGAGCACCGCGTCAGCGCCGCCGGTACCAGTGGCCGTCACCACGACCTTCTGCGCGGCCGTGGTGGTGAATTGGTACACGACGTCACCACCGCCGTACGCCGAGCAGTCAGCCGTGTAGTCCTGCGTGGCGGCCGCGACGTCGACGGTCTGCGCCACCCCGTCCACGAGGGTCGCGGGCGCGGTGCAGGTGTCGTTGGCCGGCGGCGGCACGGCGGCGTCGAGCGCCAGGCTCAAGCCGAACTCGCCCGCCGTCGCCGAGTACGCCTGCAGCACCACGAAGTACGTGCCCGCGGGCAGGTTGGGGATGATCAACACCTCCGGCGAGATGGAGCCGTTGTCGTCGATGCAGCCCACCTCCGCGGTGTCCATGTCGCAGGGCGCGCCGCGCAGCGAGATGATGGCGTCGGCGCCGTTCATGCCCGTCGCGGTGAGCGTGGCCTTCTGCGCCATGGTGGTGGTGAAGGTGTAGACGACGTCGCCGCCCGAGCCCGGGGAGCACGACAGCGCGTAGTCGGCGGCGGCCGCGTTCGCGTCGACCATCTGCGAGGCGTTGGTCGCCAGCGGGGTGGGCGTCGCGCTGGTGTCATTCGCCGGCGCCGGCGTCGGCGCGCTCAAGGTGACCATGAGCTCGAAGGCCCCGGTGGTCGCGTAGTCGCCGTCGACGACGATGAAATAGGTCCCCGCGGGAACCGAGCGCGCGCGCACCTGGGCGCTCGAGCCCGTGTCGCAGCCGCGCTCCACGCCCCGCCCGGCGCCGCCGCACACGTTGGTGATCGCCAGCGCCGCGGTGAGGTTCGAACCACTCGGCGTGGTGAGGGCGACCTGCACGTCGTGGGGCGCGGTGAGGGTGAAGCTGTAGAAGACCTCCGGGTTGCGCGCCGAGCCGGGGCTGCATGAGAGCGCTGCGCCCCCGGTGTCGTTGAACGCGCCGACGGTGGTGCCGCTCGCGGTGGCCGTGTCGTTGGCGAAGGTGAGCGGCTGGGCCATCGAGCACCCATCGTTGGCCGGGCCGGGCACGGGCTCGACGAGGTCAAACTGCACGTCGTAGGAGCTCTCGTCACCCGTCGCGCCGTAGTTCTCGAGCAGCACGTACCAGGTGCCGGCCGGGAGCCGCTCGATGGTCATCACCTCGGGGTCGTTGCCGCTGTCGAAGCACGCCGTCTGGGCGAAGCTGGCGCAGGGGCTGGCCACCAGCGAGAGCACCGCGTCTTGCGTCTGGCCCGGCGTGAGGTCGGTCGCCGAGACGATGAGGCCGCGCGGCTCGGTCAGGGTGACCTTGAAGAGCAGGTCCTTCGAGTCCGACGTCGAGGCGTTGCAGCTCGCCCGGTACTGGTCCTCGGCCGCCGAGAGATCGACGGTCAGCGTCGCGCTCTGCACGGGCCCGCCGTCGGCCTCGAGGCCTCCATCGGCGCCGAACACGACGGGGATGGCGTAGGTGCAGATGTCGCCGGGTACGAAGGTCCCGCCGTCATCGAAGGGGTCCACCACCACGCCGGCGTCGAAGCCCGCGTCCGTGGATCCGCCGCCGCCACCAGTCGAACCGCCGCCGCCACCCGTCGAGCCACCGCCGCCCCCGGTGCTGCCGCCGCCGCCGCCCGCGATGGCCTCGCAGGCGCCGCTGTTGGTGTTGCACACGCTGCCGGCGGAGCAGCCCGTCTCCTTGCACGTCTTCTTGGTGGTACCGCCGCAGGCCGCGAGCACGGCGAGGGGCAGGCCGATGAGGAACAGACGCTTCATGAATCGACTCCGACGAATGGGGGAACGCAGGGGCGGAACCCTAGATCCATTCGAAGGGCCTGGGTACGTCAGCGGATGCGGGCTGCTCCGGTGGCGCTTCATCGCGCGACAGGCACGTTACGGGGCGTCACCGCGCGGTCAAAAAATCAGCGACCCCACGCGGACGGCGCCGCGCCCATCACCAGCACCAGCTTCCCGCCGTCGACGAGGTCGGCCTGGGTGAACTCCGCGCGCGCCAGGGCCGCGCCGTTCAACGTCGCCGACTGCACGTAGAGGTGCTCGGCCGACACGCCCTTCGCCTCGATGGTGAAGGTGCCGTGGGGCAACTTCAGCTCGAGCTTCGGGAAGAGCGGGCTCCCGATGATCCACTGGTCCGTGCCCGGCACCGGGTACAGCCCCGCGGCGGCGAACACGAACCAGCTCCCGAGCGTGCCCCCGTCGTCATTCCCGGGCACACCGTCGGCCGCCGCGGAGAAGAACGTGTCGCGCGCCCAGTCACTCCACTTCGCGGTGAGGTCGGGCCGGCCGGCGCGGGCGAAGAGAAACGGCGTGTGGAGGTCGGGCTCGTTGCTCGGCCAATAGTGGTAGCGCGGGAGGTAGCGGAGCTCGTACGTCGGCGCGCTCAACGCCGCGTCGTGCTCCGCGGGGGCCGCGTCGAAGAAGGCGGTGAGCGCCGCGAGGTAGGTCTCGCGTGAGCCGAAGAGCGCCTCGAGCCCTGCGCTGTCCCACAGCGGCATGAAGGTCGTCTGCAGTGCGTTGGCCTCGCTGTAGTGGTCCCAGCTCTCGAGCGTGTACGGCGCGTCGAGCAGCGACCCGTCGCGGTGGTGCGCGCGGAGCACCTGGTGCACCGGGTCGAACAGCTTCCGCCAGCCGAGCGCGCGCGCCGCGAGCAGGTCGGCCTCGGGGTCGTGCCCCAGCTTGCGGGCGAGGTTCGCCAGCGCGAAGTCGGCGTGCGCGTACTCGACGGTGACGCCGACGCTGCTCGATGACTCCTCGACAGGGACGAAGCCGAGGGTGACGTAGCTGCCCATGCCCGAGCGGGATCCACGCGTGGGCGCCGGTACCGCGAGCGCCTCCGATGACACCTGACGCCACGCGGCCTCGGCGTCGATGCCGGGGACGCCGCGCAGCACCGCGTCGGCGATGACGATGTCGGCCGGCGCGCCCACCATCGTCCCCGACTCGCCGGTGCCCATCGGCCAGCGCGGGAGGCCGCGCCCGTGCTCTGCGAGGTGCAGCAGGCTGCTCACCGACTGGCGGGCGCTCTCTTCGTCGAGCAGCGCGTAGAGCGGGTGCACGGTGCGGTAGGTGTCCCACAGCGAGAAGTCGCTCATCAGCACCTCGCCCGCAGGCACCGCGCCGCGCTCGCCGCCGTAGAAGTACGCGCCGTCGACGTCGCTGATCACCGTCGGCATGAGGAACGCCAGCCGGAGCGCGGAATAGAAGGTCGCGCGGTCGGCCTCCGAGCCGCCGAAGACCCGGGCCCGCGAGAGCTTGCTGCGCCACGCCGCCTCGGCCTGCGCGCGGTGGCCGTCGAAGTCGAAGGTCGGCAGCTCGGCCTCGAGGTTCTTCGTCGCGCCCTCGGCGGACACCAGCGAGACGGCGACCAGCAGCTCCAGCGGCGCGCCCGGGTCGAAGGTGAGCAGTACCACGTGCCCCTCGGCGGAGGCCTGGGTGACGGCGTACGGCCGGTTGCTGCGCAATTCGAAGAAGGCGCGGTTGCCGCCGAAGCCGTCGCTCATCTGGCCCTCGAGCAGGAAGCTCCCCCGCAGCGTGGTGGCGTCGACGGGCGTGAGGGTCTGCTGCGAGAGGCGGCCCGGGGCGAGCGCGTGGGCGAGGTCGAGCACCACGTGCGGGGTGTCGCCGTCGGCGAAGGTGTAGCGGTGGTGCGCGACGTGCGTCGACGCGGTGAGCTCGGCCTTCACGTTCCACTTCTGCAGCGTCGTGGTGTAGCGGCCCGGCGACGCGAGCTCGGCCTTCTTGCTGAAGCGGCTCTGGTACACCTCGCGGGCGAGCACCGACGCGTCGCCGGAGCTGACCGGCTGGACGATGAGCGCGCCGTAGTCGGTCGCGCCCGTGCCGTGCAGGTGGAGATGCGAGAACCCCATCGCCGTGTCGTCGCCCGCCCAGTAGCCCGAGTAGTGAATGAAGCGGAGGTCGCCGTACTTCGCGCCGCGCGTGTCGGGGCCGACCTTGATCAGCCCGTGGGGCACGCACGCGCCGGGGAAGGCGCTCCCGTGGAAGTAGCCGACGCCGCCGGTGCCCATGAGCGGCGAGGCGTACGCGAGCGGGTCTGCCGCCGCTTCCGGGCCGGGAGCCGGGGCGGGACAGGCAGCGAGCAAGAGCAGCACGAGCGGCCAGCGACGGCGCATCGGCGGGCTTCTACGCGCGTGGCGGGGAAAGCGGAACTGGCGACGCGGGCGCGCGCTTCACGAGGGCCATCGCCACGAGGTGGGCGAGCAGGTCGACCGAGCTGGCGTTCGAGGCGCCGGTCTGGGCCCCCAGGAAGTCGGACTGCGCGCGGTCGCCTCCCGCGCGGACCTGGACCAGCCGCTCGTCGAACGGCGCCTGGGGCGCGCGCTCGCGGATTCGGCGCACCAGCGTGTTGAAGTTCTCGAGGCGGCCGGGCCGCAGGTCGGGGCCGAGGCCCTCGTAGCGGCCGCGGGTCTCGGTCGCGAGCCACGGCGCGCCCTCGCGGCGGAACAGGTAGAGCACCGGTTCGCGCTGGGCCGACTCGCTGACGGTCTCCTTAATCACCGTCTTCGACACCGACAGGCCTTGCGTCACCACCGCCCGGCCGAGATCGAACTTCCGCTCGCGCGTCTTCTCGATCGTCGCGCCGCTCACCCGGTGCATCGCCCGCACCAGGGCGATGATCTCGGTCCACGGCAACCGCTCACTCGAGCCGTTCTGATTGAGGCTCACCAGCGCGTCCTCATCGAACCGGAAGCCGCGCACCTCGTGCATCGCCTCCGACGCGACCACGGCGGCGGTGTCGCACGCCACCGCGTCGTGCCCGCGCGCGCGCAGCTTGCCGAGGAACTCCTGCACCCGCGCCTTGTCGGTGCTCCGGAGCACGATCGATGGGAGGTGGCCGCGCACCAGTTGCCCCGCCTCGAAGGCCGTCACGCCGAGGTCACGCGCGAGGGCCGTGGCTTCTGCGTCGGGTGGGGTGCCGAGAGAGAGCAGGGCGACGACGAACATGCGTCGACGGTAGCACTTCGCGGGAACAGGCCGGCCGAAGGACCTGATCGACGTGGGCTCGGAGGCGCCTTCATCGACTGGGCACTCACGCGCCGCTGGGCCGCGGTCTGGGGCATCGAAGAGAAGGTCGACGTGCCCCGCACGCGTTGAGCCTGTCGGCCACCCGTTCCGCGGCTAGGCTTCGCCAATGACCGGAGCCGCGCTCGAGCACGTCGCGATGCTGGAAGGTGTCAGCGCCCCCCAGCGAGACGCCATCGCGCGCACCGCGAAGCCGCTGCGTCTCGCGCGCGGGGAAGTCCTCATCCGCCAGGGCGAGGCCGGGCTCGAGATGCACTTCATCGTCAGCGGCGAGCTGGGCGTCACGCTCGGTGAGCCCACCGCAGAGCCCATCGCCGTCCTCCATGCGGGCGAGACGGTCGGCGAGCTGGCGGTGATCACCGGCGACCCCGCCTCGGCCTTCGTCGTCGCGCGGCAGGACACCGAGCTCCTCACGCTCGACGAGGAGGCCTTCTGGCTGCTGGTGCAGACCTCGCACCCCTTCTCGGTGAACCTCATCGTCAAGCTGGCCGAGCGCCTTCGCCGCAACAACGCCACCGTCTCCACCAACATCGAGAAGCGCCGGCTGTACGAGCGCGCGGCGATGTTCGACGGCCTCACCGGCATTCACAACCGGCGCTGGCTCGACGAGACGCTCCACCGCCTGGTCGAGCGCCACGAGCGCGACGGCCAGCCGATGTGCCTGGCGCTGATCGACATCGACCACTTCAAGAAGTTCAACGACGGCCATGGGCACGACGTCGGCGACATCGTGCTCTCGACGGTCGCCGCGACGCTCGCGCAGAACCTCCGGCCGACCGACCTCGTGGCGCGCTTCGGCGGCGAGGAATTCGTCATCCTCTTCCCCGACACCACGCCCGTCGAAGCCTTGAACGCCGGGGAACGGGTGCGCGAGGTCGTCGCCCAGACCGCCGCGAAGCTGCCCGACGGTCGCGAGCTGCCGCACGTCACCATCTCGATGGGCATCGCGACGCTGGTGCCGGGGGACAAGCCGGCCGCGCTGCTCAAGGCCGCCGACGTCGCGATGTACGACGCCAAGCACGCGGGGCGGAACCGCGTGAAGCTCGCCAGCCGGATGTAGGGTGTTCGGTGCGAACCCTCAGGTACGGACGCGCCGCAACTCGACGGGCGACGACGTGTCAGCGCTGATCGACGACACCGGCGGGTCGACCGGCTCGCGCTTCTGGCGCTCGAGCACCTGCTCCAGTTCGAGGACCCGGCGCGACAGGCGGCCGAGCTCCGACGCCTCGTACGTCTGCTGCGCCTGCGGCCCGATGACGCCCGACTGGCGCAGCGCCTCGACCAGGGGCTTCGCCGCGAAGCGCACCGTCGCGCCCATGACGGGAATGAGGACGACCATCATCCCCAGCACGACGCCCGCGAGCTCATTCAGATTGACCGGTTGAAATTCCATTCGGTGCGTACGTCTGGCCCCTTGCTCGATTGCCTCGAGAACGACGAAGGGCCTACTTGCGGACGAGCGGCTTGTACTTGATGCGGCGCGGCATCAACGCGTCGGCCCCGAGGCGCTTCTTCTTGTCCGCCTCGTAGTCCTGGAAGTTGCCGGCGAACCACTCGACCCGCGAGTCGCCCTCGAACGCGAGGATGTGGGTCGCGACGCGGTCGAGGAACCAGCGGTCGTGGCTGATGATCACCGCGCAGCCGGCGAAACCCTCGAGCCCCTCTTCGAGCGAGCGCAGGGTCTCGACGTCGAGGTCGTTGGTCGGCTCGTCGAGGAGGATGAGGTTGCCGCCCTCCTTGAGCACCTTCGCGAGGTGCACGCGGTTGCGCTCGCCACCCGAGAGGTCCTTCACGCGCTTCTGCTGATCAGCGCCCTTGAAGGCGAACCAGCTCAGGTACGCGCGGCTGGGCACGATGCGGCCGCCGAGGTCGAGCTGGTCGAGCCCCCCTGCGACCTCTTCGAACACCGTGTTGTCGCCGGCCAGCGCGTCGCGCGACTGGTCGACGTAGGCCACCTTCACCGACTCGCCGACCTTGAAGTCGCCCGCGTCGGGCTTCTCGAGGCCGAGCATCATCTTGAACAGCGTGGTCTTGCCGGCGCCGTTGGGCCCGATGACGCCGACGATTCCGTTGGGGGGCAGCTTGAACGAGAGGTCGTCGATCAACAGCCGATCGCCGAACGCCTTGCGGATGCCCTTGGCCTCGACCACCAGCCCGCCGAGCTTCGGCCCCGGGGGAATGTAGATTTCACCGGTCGACTCGTTCTTCTTGTTGCGCTCGAAGTCCTCGCGCATCTGGTCGTAGCGCTCGAGGCGCGACTTGCTCTTGGCCTGGCGCGCCTTGGCCGACGAGGCGACCCACTGCAGTTCCTTGTCGAGGAACTTCTGGCGGTAGCTGCTCGACTTCTCTTCCAGCTCGAGGCGCTTCTTCTTCTGCTCGAGCCAGCTCGAGTAGTTGCCCTTCCACGGCACGCCTTCGCCGCGATCGAGCTCGAGGATCCACTGGCAGGCCTCGTCGAGGAAGTAGCGGTCGTGGGTGACGCACACGATGGTGCCCGGGTATTCCTTGAGGTGCTGCTGGAGCCACTGCACCGACTCGGCGTCGAGGTGGTTGGTGGGCTCGTCGAGCAGCAGCAGGTCGGGCTTCTCGAGCAGAATGCGGCACAGCGCCACCCGCCGCTTCTCGCCGCCAGACAGCTTGCCGACCGCCATGTCGCCGGGCGGGAGCCGCAGCGCGTCCATCGCGACTTCCAGGCGGCGATCGAGGTTCCACCCGTCGGCGGCGTCGATGGCGTCCTGCAGCTTGGCCTGCTCCGCGAGCAAGGTGTCGTAGTCGGCGTCGGGCTCACCGAGCGCGTTCGAGACCGCCTCGAAGCGGTTGAGGAGGTCCTTCACCGGCTTGACCGCCAGCTCCACGTTGCCCTTCACGTCGAGGGTGTCGTCGAGCTGCGGCTCCTGCGAGAGGAAGCCGACCCGCGCCTTGGGGTCGGGGCGCGCGGTGCCCATGAACTCCGGGTCGAGCCCGGCCATGATGCGCAGCAGCGTCGACTTGCCCGAGCCGTTGGGCCCGATGACGCCGATCTTCGCGCCGGGGAAGAAGCTGAGCCAGATGCCCTTGAGGATCTCCTTGCCGCCCTTGACCTTGCGGAGATCCTGCATCGTGAAGATGAAGTTTTCGGCCATGCGCGCCGCGTAGCATTCGCGGGTTCAGGGCGCGACGAGAAGCGTCACTTCGCCTCACGCAGCTCGTGCTCTTTCTTCGCCAACGCCTCGGGCGTCCCGGCCTTCTCGTTGAGCGCGGTGACCGCGTCGAGCTCGGCCTGGGCGTCTGCCAGGCTCTTCGATGGGGCCGCCGCCAAGTGCCGCAGGCCGCCTCCCATGTCGCACTTGATGTAGCCGGAGTTCGCGAACGCCTCGGCGGAAATGGGCTTGCCGCTGGCGGCGTCGAACTCCTGCTGGGGCTCGTTCGGCGAGAGATTGGACATCAACACGAAGCCCGTCTTGCCGTCAGCCGTGGTGATGCTGTGGAACTGCTTGTCCTTCTTGCTCGCGCCGTTCCACACCACCTTCGTTCCCAGCCGCAGTGTCGCCACCTTCGCAGCGCCGGCCTTCGGGGCCTTCCAGAGCACGACGTCCTTGTTCTTGATGAACAGCGCGCCGCCCTTGGCGACGGCCAGCGCCGGGAACGAGAGCAACAGCAGGCCGAGACAGAGTGCGCGCATGCCCCGACCTTAGGGCATCGGCTCGCGTTCACCGAACCTGGCGGTGGTAGCGAAGCGCGCCGAAGCGTGTAGCCTCCGGGCAATGTCCGACGGGGGTGACATCACGACGTTGCTCGCGCGCTGGCGCGCCGGGAGCGCGGAGGCGGGGCAGAAGCTGCTCCCGCTCGTCTTCGACGATCTCCATCGCATCGCGCAGCGGCAGTTCCAGGGCGAGCGGCCCAACCACACGCTGCAGCCGACGGCGGTGCTCAACGAGGCGTGGCTCAAGCTCATCGAGCAGCAGGTCGACTGGAAGGACCGCAGCCACTTCTTCGCCATCGCGGCGCAGGCGATGCGGCGCATCCTGGTGGACCACGCGCGCAAGCGGAGCGCCGCCAAGCGGGACGCGCCGATCCTCCTCGAGGAGCCGAGCGTCGAAGGCGCCACCGTCGATCTCGTCGCGCTCGACGACGCGCTCTCGAAGCTCCAGGCGCTCGACGAAGCGCAGGGCCGCATCGTGGAGCTCAAGTACTTCGCCGGGCTCACCAATGAAGAGGTCGCCGAGGTGGTGGGCACCTCGGTGGCGACCGTGAAGCGCAACTGGCAGACCGCGCGCGCCTTCCTCTTCCGCTCGCTCAGCGCGTGAGTTCACCGACTCCGGATCCCGAGCTGCTCGACCAGGCCCTCGCCGCCGCCAGCGAGGAGGTCGGCCTGCCCACCTACTACCGCGCCTGCGTGCGGCCGATCATCAGCGCCCCGCCCGAGCGGTGGCCCCGGTGCTGCGGGAGCGGCTGCGAGCCGTGCAACGAAGTGCTGTGTGAAGTCGCCCGGCGCACGCTCGCCCGGCTGAAGGAGACGTGATGCGAGGCTTCCTGTCGGTGTTCCTGGTGCTGGTCGGTTGCGGGACGAGCACGGAGATCGAACCGCAGCTCACCCTCACCCAGGGGCTCTACGGGCAGCTCACCCAGCCGTGCACCGGCATGGGCTGCGTCGGCGTGCCGCGGGTGGGCACCCCGGTCGCGTGGTTCGACCGCAGCCCCTACGAGACGAGTGACGCGGGGGTGAAGCCGCAGCCGGTGCTCGAGACGAGCTCGACGAAGAACGGGTTCTACGAGTTCGCTCTCGACAGCGGCGTGCGCGGCTACCTCGCGGTCGGCGAAGCGCGTACCAACGGCGTGCAGTGGTTCACCGCGACCTCGGCCGCGATTCCACGTGGGCTGGCGCGCATCGACTGGCACGCCGGGCCGGGCAACGACGGCACCTGGACCGACGTGCGCTGACCGTCGCCCTCGCCGTCACTGAGCTGCCAGCGCTCGTCACTCATGGGCACGATGACCCCGACTCGCTCCTCCGAGGCGGCGCGTGGTGGGGCGAATGGTACGGTCCTTTCCGTGCGAAGCGCCGAGACGAGCACCGAACCGGGCCACCCCTCGTACGCCGCTGCCCTCACCGTTCGCTCCGAGTCGGGCGACGACGCGCCCGCCACCGTCATCGCCGCCGAGACAGAAGACGGCCATCACCTCGACTTCGTCGACACCCGCGAGCCGGAGAGGTGGATCACCATCGTCTCCACGCTGGTCGGCTGCCCGGTGCGCTGCCCGATGTGCGACGCCGGCGGGCATTACGAGGGCCGGCTCACCGCCCAGGAGATCCTCGCCCAGCTCGACCTGCTGGTGGCGCGCCGGTTCCCCTCGGGGCGGGTGACGGTGCCCGCGTGGGAGGTGCACTTCACCCGCATGGGCGACCCGGCCTTCAACGACGCGGTGCTCGACGTGCTCGAGGTGCTCCCCGCGCGCTACGGCGCCCCCAGCCTCGTGCCGGTGGTGTCTACCGTCGCGCCCGCGACCTGCGAGGACTTCTTCGCGGCCCTGCTCGAGGTGAAAGACCGGCGCTACCCCCGGGGCTTCCAGCTCCAGTTCTCGCTGCACACCACCGACGAGGCCCAGCGGCGCCGCATGGTGCCGGTGCGCACCTGGAGCTTCGTGCGCATGGCGAACTACGGGGCGCAGTTTCACCGCCCCGGGGAGCGCAAGGTGGTGCTCGCCTTCGCCGCCGCGGCCGAGTTGCCGCTGGAGCCCGCAGCGCTGCGCGCGGTGTTCGACCCGGCTCACTTCGTGGTGAAGCTCACGCCGCTCAACCCCTCCGAGGCGCTGACGAAGGCCGGCCTCACCAGCCTGCTCGACGCCACCAGGCCCGAGGCCGCGCAGGCCGTCGCCGCGCGCTTCGAGGCGGCAGGGTTCGACACGCGCGTCGCCTTCACGGCGCCCGGTGAGGACGCCGTGGGCGCGAGCTGCGGGCTGTTCACCGGCGGGGGCCGGGACGGTCCGGTCCGGCCGCGGCGCACCCTGCGGTAGCCGTTCTGACCCTCACCTCGCTGGTGCAGGGGGACCGGCTCATGACGCCTTGCGCGACTTCACGTCGGGCAGCTGGGCGCGCAGCAGCGCGGTGAGCTGCACGGGCTTGAAGGGCTTGGTGAGCACTTCGTCCATGCCCGCCTCGAGGCAGCGCGCGACGTCGTCGACGAAGGCGCTCGCCGTGACGGCGACGATGGGCACGCGGGGACGCTGCTCCTGCTGTTCCCATGCACGGATGGCGCGCGTCGCCCCGAAGCCGTCGAGCTCGGGCATCTGGCAGTCCATGAGGATGAGGTCCCACCGCCCGCTGCGCGCCAGCTTCACGGCCTCCAGTCCGTTGACCGCCAGCTCCACCACGCAGCCCAGGCGCTCGAGGACGCGGCGCGCCAGCAGCTGGTTCACCTCGTTGTCCTCGGCGAGCAGCACGCGCTTGCCGGTGAGGTCGGCCCCCGACGCGGCCTGCTCCGGCGCGGCCACCGGCTCCTCGGCCTTGAGGGCCGGCAGCTCGAACCAGAACGTCGAGCCGATGCCCACCTGGCTGTGCACGCCCATGGTGCCGCCCAGCAGCTCGACGAGCTTGCGCGAGATGGCGAGGCCGAGCCCCGAGCCCCCGAAGCGGCGCGAGGTCGACGAGTCGGCCTGCATGAACTTCTCGAAGAGCCGCGGCAGCACCTCGGCGGCGATGCCGATGCCGGTGTCGGTCACCTCGACGCGGAAGCGGGGCGGCGCCTCGCTCACCCGGCGCAGCGTCACCGTCACCTCGCCCGCGCGGGTGAACTTCACCGCGTTGCTCACCAGGTTGAGGAGGATCTGCCGGTAGCGCAGCGGGTCCATCGACACCGCAGGCGGCAGGTCGTCGCTCAGCGTCAGCCGCAGCGCGAGGCCCTTCTTCGTCGCGGCGTCGCGCAGCAGGTCGAGCGGCTCGCGCGTCGCCTCGGCCAGCCCCATCGCGCGCAGCTCGATGACGAACTTCCCGGCTTCGATCTTCGAGTAGTCGAGCACGTCGTTGATGACGGTGAGCAGCGCTTCGGCCGAGTTGCGGATCAGCCGGAGCTGGCCGCGCTGCTCTTCCGGCAACGGCGCCTCGAGCAGCAGCTCCGAGAAGCCGAGAATGCCGTTCATCGGCGTGCGGATCTCGTGGCTCATGGTCGCCAGGAAATCGCTCTTGGCCCGGTTCGCCTCTTCGGCGGCGGTCCGCGAGGCGTGCACCAGCTTCTCGGCGCGGTCGCGCACCACGGCGATGGTGATCAGCTCGGCCACCATGGACAGCGCCTCGAGCCGCGGGACGTCGGACACCGGGGACGGCGCGGTGTTGAGCACCAGGTACCCCAGGGCCTCTCCGGGCCGCTCGCGCAGGGGCACCACGTAGTGGCCGTGGTCGGGCGCAGACGCCGGGCAGGCGTCGACCACCACGGTCTCCTTCACCAGCAGGGACTGGCCGCAGCAGGTGTGGTCGCCGCGATGCTGGAGCACCGCGTCGGGCACGTCGCCCACGGAGCTGAAGAGCGACGGCGTTCCGTCGGGGTCGCGGAGGTAGATGAGGCCGCTGCCCTCGCTCCCCGCGAAGGCCATCAGGCTCGACAGCGCGCCCGCGCAGCGGAGGTCGAGATCGACGTCGGTCGACATCGCCCAGCCGACGGCCGCCTTGAGGCGCTCGCCTTCCATCGCCAGGTCTGCGAGCCGCTCGCTCTCGACGGTGCCGGTCACGTCGGCCATCGTCAGCAGCAAGACGCGGGCGCCCTCCGAGTCCCGCGCCGGGGCCACCTTCACCCCGAGCCAGCGTCCCGTGGCGGGGTCTGGCAGGCGGCCTTCCCAGGGGGCGCCGGCCTGCACCGCCGCGCGCAGTCCGTCGCCCCGCGCACCGAACAGCGCGTCGACCCATTCCGGCAGCGTCAACAGCGGGGAGACGTTGGCGATGCGGTCGAAGGCCTGGTTGCGAAAGGTGATGTGCCCCCGCGCGTCGGCGACCACCACGGCCTCGGTGGCGCTCTCCATCGCGGCGCGCAGGTGCTCGTTCTCATGCTCGGTCTTGCGCTGCTCGAGCGCCAGACCCAGCAGGCCGCCGGCCTCCTTGATCAGCGCGACCTCTTCGGCGGAAGGCTCGCGCGGGCTGCGGGAATAGAGGGCGAAGCAGGCCAGCACCGTGCCTTCCCGGTTCTTGACCGGCAGTGACCAGCACGAGCGCAGCCCCTGGGGCCGCGTCAGCCCGAGGAACGCCTCCCAGTTCGGGTCCACCTCCAGGTCCCGGGTGACGACGAACTCGCCGCTCGAGGCCGCCACGCCGCAGGTGCCGACCGTGGGGCCGATCGCCAGGCCGTCGATGGCCTCGACGTACTGGGGCGAGAGCCCGACGGCGGCGCCACGTCGGAGCACGCCCTCGTCCACCAGCA
>JBBRUE010000070.1:0-13861 GCA_038248085.1 Myxococcales bacterium
CCCGCCGTGGTGGCGGCGACGGCCCGCGGCCCGCTGATCACCGGCATCGTCTTCGTGCTGATGCTCGTCTACGAGGAGCTCGAGAGCCGCCTCCTGGTGCCGGTCGTCTACGGCCGTGCGATGCGGCTGCCGTCGTCGGTCGTCCTCTTCTCGCTCGTCACTGGCGCCACGCTCGGCGGGGTGGTGGGCGCGCTCCTCGCGCTCCCGGTGGCGGCGGCGCTCGTGATGCTCATCGAGGAGCTGCGGGTCGAGCTGCCCGGCCAGTCGGAAGCCATCGAGAGCGCCCAGCTGCGACTCAAGGACGACCGCGGCGAGGAGGAGTACGAGCGCCGCACCGAGGGCATGCACGCCGAGCAGGCCGCGGCCATCGCGGTGGAGATGTCCGACGACCGGAAGCGGGAAGAGGACGGGCCCCAACCGGCCCCGGAGCCCCCGCGTCCCGAGCAGAAGTAGGGCCGATTTCGGCCCGTCTGGCCCGGGGGCACACACCGCCGCACCCCCGTTCATGGCTGGTGAGCCGCTTCCGGGTGGTGGAGGCTCCTTCGTTCATGCCAAGCCGGTGGTTCCTCAGCGCGCTGACCCTCGCCCTCCTGGGCTGCGAAGGCTCGTTGCTGGGGCCCCGCGACGAGACCATCGCGGCGCGGCCGCCGCCGGGCGCGCCGGTCGACCCCAACGCACCGCGCGGCGAGACGCCGATTCCTTTCGACTGCGACGCGACCCAGACGCCGCGCGAGCTCCCGCTGCGCCGCCTGTCGCACGCCGAGTACCTCAACACCGTGCGCGCCTTCACCCGCGCCGCGCTGCCGCAGACCGGTGACGCGGCGCTCACCGCGGTCACCACCGAGCTGGGCCAGGTGCCCGACGACGCGGTGGTGAAGGTGGCCGGCGAGACCCACGGCGGCTTCTCGCGCCTCGACCAGACGATGCAGCAGGCCACCGTCGACGCGACCTACGCGCTGTCGGTCGCGCTCTCCCGCCAGGCCACCCGCCCCGCCGCACGCCTCGTGGAGCTGATGGGCCCCTGCGCCACCGACGCCAGCACCACCAACGACGCGAGCTGCCTCGGCGCGCTGGTCGACAAGCTGGGGCCGCTCGCCGTGCGTCACGCGCTGTCGGCCGAAGACCGGGCCTTCTTCGTCGAGACCGCGGGCGCGACGCCGGTGGATCCCGACGCCGTGGCCGACGTGCTGACGGTGATGACCGCCTCGCCGGGCTTCCTCTACCACCTCGAGTCGGGCGCCCAGGCGCTCGGCGGCGACCTCTTCGCCCTCGACGCGTACGAGCTCGCGGCGCGGCTCTCGTACCACTTCTGGCAATCGCCTCCCGACGCGGCGCTGCGCACCTCGGCGGCCTCCGGTGCCCTGCTGGAAGACGGCGAGTACCGCGCGCAGGTGGCCCGGCTGGTCGGTGACCCGCGGGCCGACGTGATGGTCGACGACTTCTTTCTCCAGTGGTTCCGCCTGCAGGAGCTCGGCTCGCTCACCTCGCGCCTCGGCACCCCGCAGTACGACGCCTTCGCGGGCGCCAACGTGCCCAGCGCCCAGCTGCGGGGCGCGATGTTCGACGACGTGCTCTCGGCGGTGCGGTGGAACGTGCGCCACCAAGGCTCGCTCGACGGGCTGCTGACCGACAGCCGGCAGTACGCGAAGAGCAGCGAGCTCGCCGGGCTGTACGAAGCGCCTGCGTGGGACGGCGCCTCGGAGCCCGGCCCGCTCCCCGTCGCGCGCTCGGGCCTGCTCACCCGCGCCGCCTTCCTCGCCAACGACAGCGCCAACACGCGGCCGGTGATGAAGGGCCTGCGCATCCGCAACGGGCTGTTGTGCGACGGCATCCCCCCGCCGCCGGGGAACCTGATGGTCACCACGCCGGAGCTCGCACCCGACGCCACCACGCGGCAGGTCGTCGCCAACCTCACCGAGCAGCCCGGCACCAGCTGCCTGGGCTGTCACGCCACGCTCAACCCGCTGGGCTACGCGAGCGAGGGGTTCGACGCCCTGGGCCGCGTGCGCACCCACCAGCAACTCTTCGACCTCGCGGGCCACCCCACCAGCGCCCCCGCGGTCGACACCAGGGCCGTGCCGCGCATCGACCCCGACGACACCGGCGCGTACGCCGACGTGGCCGCGGTCACCGCGCGCATCGCGCAGAGCCGCCGCTTCGACAGCTGCTTTTCGCGCCAGTACTTCCGCTACAGCTTCCGCCGCGGCGAGAGCCTCACCGTCGACGCCTGCGCGCTCCGCTCGCTCGACGAGGCCGCCCGCGGAGGCTCGCTGCAGGACGCGCTCTCGGCCACCGCCTTCCTCCCCGGCTTCAAGAGCCGCCGCCTCACGCCGTAGCAACGCCAGGATCCCGCCATGGCTCTCTCCCGCCGACAGCTCCTCGCCGCGCTCAGCGCCCTGCCCATCATCCCCTCGTTGCTCAGCGGCAGCGCCCGCGCCCAGGCCGCGACACCGCCGAAGTTCTACGTGCACTTCGCCACCGGCCACGGCGGGGTGTGGAACCAGAACATGTACCCGGCGGTCGCCGCGCCGACGACGCAGGTCTTCTCGGGCCGCACGGTGCGCCGGCAGGCGCTCGCGCTCACGGTCCAGAACGGGCGGGCGGGCCTGTCACCGGTGCTCACCGGGAGCTCGGGGGTCTTCACCGCGTCGCTCGCCTCGAAGATGAACGTCCTCCAGGGCCTCGACTGGCCGCTGTACCTCGCGCACCACACCGGCGGGCACCTGGGGAACATCGCGCGCAACGACGGCAACGGCGGTGACGGCGCGGTGGTGGCGGCGCACCCGCGGGTGACCATCGATCAGCTCATGTCGTGGAGCCCGGAGTTCTACGGAAGCCTCGCCGGCGTCCGCGAGCGCGTCCTGAACATGGGCTCGCGGCTGAGCTACACGTGGGCGAACCCCGCCACGCGAAGCGGCGTCATCCAGGAGGTGGCCGCCACGCGCGACAGCCACGACTGGTACGACCGGCTCTTTCCCCCGGGCACGACGGTGGGTGGCCCGGCGCCGCGACCGCCGGCGGTCAACCGCGTGCGCGACGACTACCAGCGGCTGCGCGACTCGACGCGTCGGCTCTCGGGGGACGACACGTTGCGCGTCGAGCAGCACGTGCAGCGCCTCGACGAGCTCAAGCGGCGCCTCAACGTCACGGTGGGCGCGCAGTGCACCCAGCCCGCGCGCACCGCGCAGAGCAACCTCCAGCGGTTCGGTGGCAGCGACTACGACATCAACCCCGCCAAGCAGGCGTCGTCGGCGCAGATGCTCAACGACCTCATCGTCTCGGCCTTCACCTGCGGCCTCTCGCGCATCGCGGTGGTGAACGCCGACACGTCGTTCACCGACTTCGCGGGCGACTACCACCAGTCGGTCGCCCACCGCGCCGAGCAGCTCGCGCCGGCGGCCGACAACCAGCTGCCTTCCGCGCCGCAGGCGGTGCTCTCGGGCGGGAACCAGGCCTTCTTCGAGGGCGTGCTGCTCGACCTCGTCGCCAAGCTCGACGCCACCTCCGACGGCCAGGGCGGCACGCTGCTCGACCACAGCCTCGTGGTGTGGACCCAGGAGTGCGGCAACATCACCCACAACAGCTTCTCGGTGCCGGTGATCACCTTCGGCGGCGCGGGCGGCTTCTTCAACACCGGCCAGTACGTCGACTACCGGAACACCGCGCTCGTCTACGACGCCGCGAAGGCCGAGAAGGAACACCCGGGGCTGCTGATGCACCAATGGCTGGGCATGGCCCTGCGCGCGATGGGCGTGCCGGCCGCGCAGTGGGCGGAGACCGACCACGGCGGCTACGGCTACCGCTACGCCAACGTGAACTGGGCCAACTTCAACACCGCGCAGGGATACCCCGACGCGATGTGGGCGTTGAACGGGCAGGACCTGCCCTGGCTCAAGCGCTGATCTGACCGACTTCGTGCGTCAGTTCGGGGCGCACTCGAGCGTGCCGAGCGAGGCCGTCTCGACGGGCTTCGGCTGGGTGGGCATCGCGCAGACCTTCACGTTCGCCGCGCTGGAGCAGCTCGCGGTGCCGCCGATCTTGCAGCCCTTCTTCTCGCACTCCTTGCGAGCGGCCTGCGTGTCGCTGCCGCCGTAGCGACACTGCTGACACGAGCTCGAGCTGCCCGAGGAACAGAGGTAGCAGCCATCGGCGAAGGCCGCGGCGGGCACGACGAAGACGGCGGCGACGGCGAGCGAAGCGGCGAGGACGAGCGTGCGCATGCGGTGCTCCTGGGCAACGGGGAGGCGCATCGTCGACCGGCTTGCCACCCGGCACAAGGTGCACCTCCGTGAAGCAGCCCGCGCTCGCCCCGTGCGGGGTATCGTCGCGGTGAACGTGCCTGCGTCCTTGCGCCGTCCTTCGTGCACGCCGCGCCCCCGAAGGGGCCCGACGTCGCGGCCACGTCTGAGAAGATCGTCGGCGACGTGGGGGCGGGCGGGACGAACGCGACTCCGTTCGGCACCTCGCTCACCCTCACCGACGCCACGGTGCTGGTCGACGGAAAGGCCGTGGTCGAAAAGGGCGACCTGAAGGTCGGCGGGAAGTAAGCCGGTCGCCTCCGCCCGGACCGTTTTCCGTCCCCCGGGCTCTAGAGGCCTATGAAACTGCTCATCATCGGAGGCGTCGCGGCCGGAGCCACCGCCGCGGCCCGCGCCCGCAGGCTCGACGAGAAGGCCGAAATCACCGTGCTCGAGCGCGGCCCGTACGTCAGCTACGCCAACTGCGGGCTGCCCTACTTCATCTCGCGCGACATCGAGACGCGCTCCAAGCTGCTGCTCCAGACCCCGGAGGGCTTTGACACCCGGTACCGCGTGAAGGTGCGCGTCAACACCGAGGCCCTCGAGATCGACCGCGCCCAGCGGCGCGTGCGGGTCCGCACCACCGGGAGCGGAGAAGAGTGGCTCGACTACGACCGCCTCCTGCTCGCCCAGGGCGGCGCGCCGATCCGGCCCCCGCTGCCGGGTGCTGATCAGCCGCACGTCTTCACGCTGTGGACGGTGCCCGACATGGATCGCCTCCACGCGTTCATCGAGGAGGCGAAGCCCGCGCACGCCGTGGTGGTGGGCGGCGGCTTCATCGGCCTCGAGATGGCGGAGGCCCTGCACGCGCGCAAGGTGGCGACCACGGTGGTCGAGTTGGCGCCCACGGTGCTCAACGTGATGGACCGCGAGTTCGGCGCGCAGGTGCAGGTCGAGTGCGAGCGGCACCACGTCGGCGTGGTGACCGGGGTCGCGCTCAAGTCGATCGGGAAAGACGACGTCGAGCTCTCTGACGGGCGCCGGCTGCCGGCGAACCTGGTGCTGATGTCGGTGGGCGTGCGGCCCGAGCTGGCGCTGGCGAAGGCGGCGGGCTTGACGCTCGGCCCTTCCGGCGCGCTCGCGGTCGACGACACGCTGCGCACCAGCGACGAACACATCTGGGCCGCCGGCGACATGGTGGAGGTGACCCACCGCGTCTCGAACAAGCGGGTGCGCATTCCGCTCGCGGGTCCGGCGAATCGCCAGGGCCGCATCGCCGCGTCGAACATGCTCGGCACGCCGATGCAGTACCGCGGGGCGATGGGCACCAGCGTGGTGAAGGTCTTCGAGGCCACTGCCGCGATGACCGGGCTCTCGGAAAAGGCCGCGCGTGACGCAGGCTTCGACGTGGGCGTGGCCGTGCTCCACAAGGACCACCACGCCAGCTACTACCCGGGCGGCAAGGAGCTCTCGCTCAAGCTCGTCTACGAGCGCCCCTCGCACCGGCTGCTCGGCGCCGAGGCCTTCGGGCACGCGGGCGTGGAGAAGCGCATCGACGTGCTGGCCACCGCGCTCCACGGGAAGATGACGCTCGACGACCTCGCCGAGCTCGACCTCGCCTACGCGCCGCCGTTCTCGTCGGCCAACGACCCGATCAACCTCGCGGCCTTCATCGGGCTCAACGACTGCACCGGCTACGCGCCGCTGGTGACGGCCGCCGCGGCGTTCGCCGAGCTGAAGGGGCCCAACCCGCCGCTGGTGCTCGACGTACGTACGAAGAAGGAGGTCGACGCAGGGCACCTCCCTGGCGCGCTCCACGTGCCGATCGACGCGCTGCGCGGGCGGCTGGCCGAGGTGCCGCGTGATCGCCGCGTGCTGGTGCACTGCCGCTCCGGCTTCCGCGCTCACCTCGCGGTGCGCACGCTGATCGCCGAGGGCTACACCAACGTCGCCAACATCACCGGCGGCTGGGTGAGCATGGGCCTCGAGCCGTAGCCAGCGGGCGCCCGATGCGGCTCAGGTGAATCGGGAACGGGGTCGGAGGCCGCTCGTCGCCGGAGCACGAAGCCGACACGGTTGTTCAGACGGCGAGGACTCCGTACCCTGCCGCGATGATCGTGCCGCGCTTCTGGGCCGAAGCCCGCCTCCAGGAACGCACCAGGTCGCGCCAGGTCACCCTGTACCGCTTCGGCTGGTCGAACGAGAGTGCTGCCGACGCGCAACGCATGGCCGACCAACGCGTGGGCGAGGCGATGGCCCGGGTGAACGCGGGCGAGCGTCTCGACCAGCGGGAGCCGAAGGTGCCCTACAACGGCGCCGACGGGATCCCGATTCGCGAGGAGGTCCTCGCGACGCACGGAGAGACGGTCATCACCCGCAACAGCTACGGCGCGCGCTGCCTCAACACGCCCGACGTGCTGCTGGCCGACGTCGACTTCGAACAGGGCACCAGCACCGGCCGGCTGGAACTGGCGACGACACTCGGCGCGATGGCGGTGCTGATCGGCCTGTGGGTGGCCACCGGTTCTTTCGGCCAGGCTGCCTCCATCACGCTCGGCCTGCTGGTCGTCGCGGCCGGAGCCTTTCACCTGTTCAAGCGGGCGCGGGTGGCGCTCAGCGGGGGCGACGAGCAGTTCGCCCTGAAGCGCGTGCGCGTCTTCGCCCAGCAGCACCCTGACTGGCGGGTCCACGTCTACCGCACGCCCGCGGGACTCCGGCTGTTGGCTGGGCATCGGCGCTTCGACCCGGTCGAGCCGGCGGTGCGCGACTTCTTCACGGCCGTGCAGGTCGACCCGATGTACGCGCGCATGTGCACGCTGCAGCGGTGCTTCCGCGCGCGCCTCACCGCGAAGCCCTGGCGCATCGGCGTCGCGTCTCA
Organism: Myxococcales bacterium; assembly: GCA_038248085.1. Lineage (GTDB taxonomy): Bacteria > Myxococcota > Myxococcia > Myxococcales > Myxococcaceae > Archangium_A. Next base: position 7,117 of record JBBRUE010000070.1, read on the forward strand.
CCTCAAGCCGCGCCCCGGCGTGTGGCCGGTGAACCCCGCGCGGCTCCCCGAGCGCACGCGGTGGATCGACGCCTACGAGCAGCAGGCCACCGGCTACGCGGCGTGTCGCTTCCTCGAGACCATCGGCACCGGGCCAGCGGACCGAGAAGTCGAGGCCGTGCGGTCGATCCACGACGAGGCCTGTCGCGCGCGCAGTCAGCTCCCGCTGGCCTGAGTGCGCTGCGGCCCACTCAACCGGGCCGCTCCCAGCAGCACGACGACGAGCGCGCGGCTTGTTCGGGCGACACGCGGAGTCGGTCTGGAGCTCACTTCGTACGATGGAGCCGCTCGAGCACGAGCTCCAACTCGCGCGCGACGCGGAGATCCTTCGGGCGTGCGACCGCGCGCTTCGAGGCAATCAGGTCTGCGAACCCGATGACCTTCACCTCGAGGTCCGGCAGCAGCGTCAACTTCACCGCGTTTGTGACGACACGCTCCCAGCCGCCCAGCCCCGTCAGCTCGCCGAGCAGATCGAGGACGCCGAGGTCCGTGGCGAGGTACAGGTTGCGGCTGCCGACGAAGCCAGACCAGTCGACGACCGGAGCGCGCTGAGCGCTCATGCGTTGGATGGGGTGAACGTCGCCGAGCGCGCGTGAGAGCCCCCCGACGGTCTCGGCGTCGAAGCGAACACAGACATCGACGTCCTCCGTGACGGAGGCGCTGCCGTGCGCGATGGCGGCCATCCCTCCGACGAGAACGAACTCAACCTTCTCGCGAACCAGGCGCCGCAACAGCTCGAGGGTCGAAGCCATAGTGTTCAGTCCCAGCCTTCCGCAATGCGCGCACCAGCTCGAGAGCCGCTTCGTGCCGCGCGATGCGCTCGGCGGGCGTCAGCGAATGAAGGTACTCGAGGAGATCGAGATCGATGTCAGCGTCGAGCACATCGGTCGTTGGCTGAGCAGGTGGGTCGAGCGGCTGCACCGGGGGAGCATAGCCCTGCCGCCTCGCTCCACGGCCACCTGTATCCACCCGTCGCGAGGATCGTACAGTCTGCGTGTGTCTCGCGCCCGCACCGTGTTCGCCCTGAGCTGGCTCACGTTCGTGGGCTGCGCCCGGCAGCCGTGTCGCACCGAGGCAGCGAGCTCCGAGGCGTGCATTCCGGGCGGGGTGTTCGTGATGGGCCACAGCGCCACCAACTCGGCGGCAGGCTGGCAGCCTGCACACGAAGTCCGCCTCTCGGCCTTCTTCCTCGATCGCACCGAGGTGACGTGGGCGGGGTTTGGCGAGTGTGTGCGAGCGGGGGCCTGCGGCGGTGACGGGCTTCGGGTCTTTCCGGCGACGCGCGCAGCCTTCGAAGACCCCGACCTTGCCCAGCAGCCGGCGGGCTCGGTCTTCTGGGCGGAAGCAGCGGCCTACTGCGCCTGGCGTGGGCAGCGCCTCCCCACCGAGGCGGAGTGGGAGCGCGCCGCTCGTGGGGCGTCAAGCAGCACCTACCCGTGGGGCGAGGCGCGGCCGTCCGTGGCGCTGTTGCATGCTCCCTTCGGGTACGCGGACGACCCAGTGTTCCCGACTGCCGGGGGGAACGCTGAAGACGTGTCTGAAGAAGGTGTGCACGACCTCTTCGCAAGCCTGGCCGAGTGGGTCGGCGACTGGCACAGCCCGTACGCCTCCACTCCACTCGTCAATCCGACCGGACCTGCTGCGCGGCCCGAGCCTTCCACCGGGCGGGTGATTCGCGGAGTGCGCTGGGCCGCGGGACTGGATCCCGACTGGGACTTCGAGACCCGCGGCGCGCCTTGTTGGGTGCGGAAATCCGTGGCGCCAAACACAGCCAGCGGCACTTTCGGCTTTCGGTGCGCGCGCGATGACCAACCGGCGGAGGGCGGCCCGCGGTGTCCACAGGGTCTGTGCCCTGAGGTCGTCGCCAGCGGCCAACATGACCCGCACGCGATCCGCGTCGCTGACGGTGTCGCCTACTGGACCAACTCCGGCGGGGAGGTGGTGCGTTCCGACCCGCGGGGCACGAGGGTGCTCGCAACTTCGCCCGAGCCCCGCGGCCTCGCCATCTCCGAAGGGTTCGTCTACTGGCTCGACCACGCCGACGCGACCCTCCGACGGGTACCGGTGGATGGCGGCTCCGCCGAGCGCCTCGCCGCTGACCTGACCGGCGCGTACGACGGGCTGCAGGTGCACGCCGGTGTGGCGTACTGGTGCACGAACGGCCTCGGCGTGGTTGAGAAGCTCCCGCTCGATGGCGGCACTCGCGTCGTCCTGGCGAGCGGTCAGCAGTCGCCTGTCGCACTCGCCGTCTCCGAGCAGGGCCTCGCGTGGACCACCGCGGGGCTCAACGGGCGCGGCGGCGGCACCCTCACCTCTCTTTCCTTCGACGGCGGCGTGCCGGCGGTGTTGGCCCGGGGACTCTCGACTTCTTTCGGGCTCGCGCTCCCACCTCCGCCTACTGGACCGACTCCTGGCAGGGCACTGTCAATCGAGTCGAGCTCACCGGCGGAGTGACCGCGGTTCTCGCGAGCGGCCAGCAGTCGCCGCGAGGCCTCGCGCTCGACGACGGGTTCGTCTACTGGACCAACGAAGGCGACAACGCCGGCAACGACGGGGCCGTGAAGCGTGTTCCCATTTCAGGGGGAAGCGTCGAGACCCTCGCGTGGTTTCAGCTCGCCCCGCGCGGTCTCGTCGTCGAAGGTGGCGAGGTGTGGTGGGTGACGCACGCATCACCGAGCGGTCGAGTGCTTCGCCTGAAGCTGGTGCGCTGAAGCGGGGAGCGCCGCGATGGGTGGCCGCGGCAATGCCTGCACATCGCGCCGGCACAGATTGGTACATCCCCGACGGGGCGACTGCGAGCGACGAAGTGCCGCCGCGGGCGACCCCCGAGGCCCTCCCGGAAGCCCTCCGCGCGCCGGCGCCGATCACCGGGCTCAGAAACACGACATGCAAGTGCCTGTTTTTGTTGGTGCTTACATCTATTTTTCTGGGGGGCTATCGCTGGGCGTGAAAGCCACGTAGAGGGTCTGGGCGTCGACTCCTCAGAGGCGGCGCCGGATGGCAATTTCCGCTGCCCGATACTGAAAGCAAAAGAACAAAAATGGCTACTGGTACTGTGAAGTGGTTTAACGATGCGAAGGGTTTTGGATTCATCAGCCAGGACGGCGGCGGCGACGACGTGTTCTGCCACCACACTGCGATTTCGGCTGACGGCTTCCGCACCCTCGCCGAAGGGCAGAAGGTCGAGTTCGACGTGAACAAGGGTCCCAAGGGCCTGCAGGCCGCGAACGTCCGCATCAGCGGCTAATCCGCACCTTCGTTGCACCTCTGGGGCCTGCCTCTCGCAAGAGATGCAGGCCTCAGTCATTTCTGGGCCCTGTGCTCCGTTTTGGAGTCGGCTCAGCCCTCGTGCACGCGGGTCACGTCGTCGATCGACGCCAGCGACGAGGCCTGGAAACACGCACGGCTCGCCTCGCTCATCGCGCGCAGCACGTTGCCCAGCCGCTCGTCATCGATGACGTAGGCGCCCTGGCTCACCGCCACCTCGAGGATGCCGGGGTACTGCACCTCCAGCTCGCGGCGCAGGAGGTCCTGGGCGCGGAGGCGCACCTCGGCGCGCGCGGGCTCCTGGAGCTCGTGCAGCCGCGCGACGGTGGCCCGCATCGTCTCGCGCAGCAGGTCGTTGCTCCACGGCTTGGTGAGGTAGCGGTGCACCTCGCCCTGGTTGATGGCGCCGATGGCGGTGTCGAGCGACGTGCCACCGGTGAGCACGATGCGCACCACCGCGGGCCAGCGCTCGCGCACCTGCGCCAGCAGCTCGAGCCCGTTCATGTACGGCATGTCGATGTCCGAGACGATGACGTCGACCGTCTCCTGCTCGAGCAGGGCGATCGCCTCGTCGCCTCCGGGCGCGCGCAGCAACCGGTAGCCGTCGCGCTGCAACGCCCGGCGCAGGGCCTCGGTCACCAGCGGATCGTCGTCGACCAGCAGGATGGTCCGGGTCTCGCTCATCGGGTCATCCACCGTTGCCAGCCCGAGCGCGTGTGCTCGATGATCTGCCGCAGCGTCGCGGCCACGGCGTCGGCGGTGGCGGGCCGCGCCTCCGGCGTCTTCGCCAGGAGCTCCTGCACCAGCTTCGCCAGGCTCTCCGGGAGCCCCGTGGGCAGCGGCGGCACCGGGTCGCGCTCGTGGCGCAGCAGCACCTGCACCAGCTGCGTACCCGGGAACGGTGGAGCCCCGGTCAACATCTCGAAGAGGATGCAGCCCAGCGAGTAGAGGTCGCTGCGGTGCTCGGCGCCGCTCGGGTGGCCCTGCTCGGGAGCCATGTATGCGGGGGTGCCCATCATCTGGTCGGTCAACGCCGCGCCTTCGCCGCTGGCCGTCAGCGCCAGCCCGAAGTCACCGAGCTTCACCTCGTTGTCGGCGCTGACGAAGACGTTCGCCGGCTTGAGGTCGCGGTGCACCACGCCCTGGGCGTGCGCCGCCTGGAGCCCACACGCGATGCCCAGCGCGATGGCGAGGGCTTCCCCCTGGGGCAAGGGCCCCTCGGCGAGGCGTTGATCGAGCGTCGGCCAGGTGACCAGCTCCATCACCAGGAAGTTGCGGCCGTCGGGGAGCTGCCCGAAGTCCGTCACGTCGACGATGTTGGGGTGACGCGCCCGGCAGGCGGCCCGCGCCTCGACCATGAACTGCGCCACCATCACCGGGCTGCGCGCCAGCGCCGGCGCGAGCACCTTGAGCGCGACGTCCTTCTGCAGCGAGAGGTGCTGCGCCCGGTAGACGATGCCCATGCCCCCGCGGCCCAGCTCTTCGACGATGCGGTAGCGCGCGTCGGACGGGGTCGGGCCGTCGAGCAGCCCGAGCACCGCCACGGTGCGGGGCGCCGACGCCAGCGCGTGGAGCTCCATGCACAGCCCACCCGCGGCCGCGCGCACCGAGAGCAGCAGCTCCGTCGACGGCGCGCCGGCGATGCCCCGGTGGCTCTGGCGCATGACGCGGAACCGCGCCGACTGGCCGGCAGCCACGGGCACCCCTGCCACTACGGCGAGGCGCGCGATGGCCGCTTCGGCGATCGGCGTCGGCGCGCGGGCCAGCACGGTGCGGTTGGTGCCGATGTCGAGCACCAGCACGTGGTGGCCGCCACGCGGCTCGAGCGACAGCGTGCCGTGTTCGCGCGCGGAGAGTTCCAGCAACATCAGGTCCGCCAGCTCGACCGGGTGCAGCGCGTCGAGCGACGCGGGCGATGGGGCCGTCATTCCGTTGGTGAGGTTCGCCATGACCGCCCTCCAGCGCGCGGTCAGTGTGGTGACCTTTCCCCGCCCCATCAAGGAGAAGCCACCGTGCGCATGCCCGCGCCGCACCGGCGGGCTGGTACACCGTGTCCATGGACCTCGACCTCGCCAGCGTCATCGATGACCAGTTCCGCGAGGCGTTGAAGAAGCGGGGGCGGTTGAACCTCCTCGTCGCGGGCCGCAGCGGCGTGGGCAAGAGCACGCTGATCAACGCCGTCTTCCAGGGGAACCTCGCGGAGACCGGCCAGGGCCGCCCCATCACCAGGGACATCAAGGCCTACTCGAAGGAAGGCATCCCCCTCACGCTGTTCGACAGCCGCGGCCTCGAGATGGAGAAGTACCCCGAGACCCTCGCCGCCCTCGAGAAGCTGGTCGCCGATTCGCGCGCGCACGTGGACCCCCACGAGCACCTCCACGCCGCCTGGGTGTGCGTGAGCGAAGACAGCCGCCGCGTCGAGGAGGGCGAGTCGAAGGTCACCGCCACCCTGGCGAAGGCCGGCATCCCGGTCATCGTGGTCATCACCCGCGCGCGCGCCGACCAGGGCTTCCAGCAGACGGTGAAGACGCTGATGCCCGAGGCCAGCCAGGTAGTGCGGGTGCGCGCGCTCGGCGAGGTCGACGACGACGGCCACGTGCTGCACCCGAAGGGCCTCGAGGAGCTGGTGCTCGCGACCCTGGAGATCGTCCCCGAGGCCCACAGGAACGCCTTCACCGCAGCCCAACGGGTGAGTCTTCAACTCAAACGAACGCGGGCCCACCTCGCCGTAGCCTCGGCCGCGACGCTGGCGGCGGCCATCGGGGCGGCGCCCATCCCCTTCGCTGACGCGGTGCTGCTGGTGCCGCTGCAGGTCGGCATGCTGGCCGGCATCACCGCGGTGTGGGGGCTCCCGGTCGACACCGCGTTCCTCTCGACCATCGTCTCGTCGGCGGCGACCTCGGTGGGCGCCACCTTCGCGGGCCGTTCGCTGGTGGGCGCGCTGCTCAAGTTGATGCCCGGCGGCGGCAGCCTGCTCGGGGGCGCCATCAACGCGTCCACCGCGGCCTTCATGACCACGCTCTTCGGCGAGGCGTACATCGCCGCGCTCTCGGGCCTGCACCAGCTCGGCCTCGCGCGCACCGTCACCGCCGAAGAGGTGGCCCGCGCCTTCGACGAGGAACTGAAGAAGGAGCGCTGACCGTCAGGCGCGCACCACGGCGCAGAGCCGGTCGAGGGCCTCGAGCAGCACCGGCTCCGGCGTCACCAGCGGCGGAAGAATGCGCAGCGTGCGCCCGTGCGTGTCCTTGCAGAGCATCTGCGCCTCGGTCGCGAGCCGCTCGGCCAGCGCGTGCGCGACGTTCGAGGTGAAGTCGATGGCGAGCATCAACCCGCGGCCCCGCACCGCGGCCACCTGGGGCGCTCCGGCCAGGCCCGCGCGCAGCCGCGCCAACGCCAGCGTGCCGAGCGTCATCGCCCGCGCGGGGAGTTGCTCCCCTTC
>JBBRUE010000071.1:0-13837 GCA_038248085.1 Myxococcales bacterium
TCTCGCCCCGCGCGACCGGCCCGTTCGTCATCTTCGACTGCGCCTCGGTGAGCGAGAACCTCATCGAGAGCGAGCTGTTCGGCCACGAGAAGGGCGCCTTCACTGGCGCCATCGCCCAGCGGGTGGGCTGCCTCGAGCGCGCGGACGGCGGCACGCTGTTCCTCGACGAGATCGACGATCTCCCGCTCGACCTGCAGCCCAAGCTGCTGCGTGCGCTGGAAGACCGCGAGTTCCGCCGGCTCGGGCAGTCGGGCTCGGCCCACAAGTTCGATACCCGCGTCATCGCCGCCTCCAAGAAGGACCTCTGGAGCGAGACGCCGGCCGGCGGCTGTCGCGAAGACCTCTACTTCCGCCTCTCGGGGTTCACCCTGTCCCTGCCGACGCTGCGCGATCGCAAGGAAGACATTCCCCTGCTGGTCGATGCGATGGCCAGCGGCAACGTGTGGAACCGGCTCGCGGACAAGCAGCGCGACATGTTCACCGCGCACACCTGGCCGGGCAACGTGCGCGAGCTGCGCAACGCCGTCGAGCGCCTCAAGCACGTCGCCGACATCCCCGAGTTGGCCAGCGAGAACTTCCTGCGGGAGTACAGCGGGCCCGATCGCCAGGAAGGCGAGACGCTGCCGGTCAACTACGCCGGCCCGTTCAAGGACGTGAAGGACGACCTCATTCGGGCCTTCGAGCGCGAGTACCTCACGCGGCTGCTGGCCAAGACCCGCGGCAACATCGCCAAGGCGGCGCGCGACGCGGGGCTCGATCGCAAGCACCTCTACTCGCTGCTGCACAAGTACGGCCTGGTGCAGACCACCGAGGAGTAGCTGGGCTGGGTCGTCGGCTCCGCTCCTACTTGCGCGGCATGTTGCGGTTGCGCAGCTGCAGGTAGCGCTCACTGGCGGCGAAGCGCACCAGCTCGGTCATCTCGCTGGGGAGCGCCTTCTTCGCGCGCAGGCTGGCGATGGCCGGGGCGATGCCTCCGCACACCACCAGGCCCGCGCGGTTGGCCGAGTGTCGCGCCCCCTCGGTCAGCATCGCGAGATCGATGCGGGTGCCGACCGAGCGCACGAGCTGCTTGAGCCGTTCCCACGCGCGCACCGACACCGCCTCGCGCACCAACTTGATCTCCCCGGGTGACGCGCGGCTCTCGGCCACCTGCGAGATGAGCACCAGCCCGCGCAGCACCTGCTCGCGGCGCAGGCTCCGCAGCGCCATCAACTCGGGCTGCTGGGTGAAGAGGGCGCGGCCGGCGAAAAAGCGAAGCTCCGCGTCGGTGACCTCCTTCTTGACCGCCAACTTGCCGACGAGAATGCGGGGCTCGGAGCTGTAGATGAGCGAGAGCGGCGGCCCGGGCTCGTCGGCGAGGTACACGTCGGGCGATCGGACCCCAAGAATGCGCACCGCGGCGAGCAGCGCGTCGGCGACCCCGCGCGCGCCCTTGCCGGCGTCGAGGTGGAACTCGTGGTCGGTGCCCGCGTCCTTGCCGCGCGCGGGGTTGAGGCGGCACAGCGCGACGCCCACCAGGCTCAACAGCTCGCCGCCCTCGCCACGGAGCGAGGGGTGCTTGAGCCCGGCCCGGTCGGTCGCGTTGAGGATCAGGCGCGGCGCGCGCGGGGCGGCGTGGGGGTCGCCCTCGAGCGCGCGGGCGATCTCCAGCATCAACGACGATCGGGCCGGGTCGTTGGCGGTGTCGAAGTGCTCGGCGAGGAGCTTGTAGCCATCGGCCTCCAGCGGGCTGTGCCGCACGCGCTCGAAGAGCGCCGTCCGCTCGGCAGACAACGCCCGCGCCGGCGACGGGCCAAACGAAGGGGGCACTGCGACCGAGGGGTCGCCCAGCTCCACGACGAGCTCGGCGGTGCGGCGCTCCTCGACGACATCGTCTTCGTCGCGACGGACCGGAATGGGTCCCCCCAGCCGCTCGGCCGCGTCGGGGATCTCCATGTCGGCCGACGAGATCTCTTCGACCTCGTCGACCTCGGGCGCTGGCTCCGGCTCGGGGGGCGCCACCGGCGAAGGCGTGACGTCATCGTCCATCGGGAGCTCGCGGGTCGGCTCGGCGAGATCGTCTTCGTCATCGAATGGGGCGGCGGCTTCGACCGAGTCGGGGTCCTCCCTCACGGGTGGCGGGGGCCGGGGTGAGAGCAGCGGCTCACCGGCGAACCCGGTGAGCTGCCGCGCCACGCGGGGGGCGACCTTCACGTGATCTCTCGACTTCTGCGCGGGCTCGACGCGGGCGCCCAGCTTGACGGCGAGCTGCTCGAAGGCCGCCTGCTGGGCGAGGTTCATCAACGGCGGCGGCGGTCGCGGCTTGAGCCCGCGACGCGCGGGGATGACCAGCGGCCCCCCCGGGAGCGCCGGTCCCCTGGCGGGAGAGGGCACGGGGGGCGGGTGGGCGACCGCGGGTGCGGGCGCGTTCTGCATGAGGTCGCGCTGCAGCTTGTCGGCGCGCTTCTCGAAGGTCTCAGCCCGGGCCTCGTCACCGAGCTGTTCGCGCACGAAGCGGCCCAGCCGCTGCCACAAGCGCATCCGCTGCCCGGCGTCATCGGTCGCGGTAGTGGCGTGCTCGAGCGCCCACGCGGCCTCGGCGTCCCGGTCTCCGAGCCCGATGAGGCGCTCGGCATAGGCGAGCCAGGCTTCGCGATGGCCCGGCTCGGAGCGCACCGCCTGTTTGAGGGCCTCGAGCGCATCGGCTTCGCGGCCCGAACGCTCGAGCAGCGTCACCAGCTCCATGCGCAGCAGCCGCGGGCGGGGGCCACGCGGCTCGCGGGCGAGGGCGGCGATGAGCAACCCCTCGAGCGCCACGTCGTCTCCCGAAGCGCGGGTCAGCGCCAGCAGCCGGGTCGAGGCCTCCTCGTCACCGGGCAGCTCCGCGACCACTTCGCCCCAGCTCGCGCGCGAGAGCTTCCCATCGCGCAGGGGTGAGTCGGACAAGCGGGCGAGGCGCCGGTAGAGATCCCCGCGACCGGGCGTGTGCTTCGGGAGCCTCGCGAGCGCCTGCTCGAGCAGCCGAATCGGCGCGTGATCGCCCTGCATCGCCGCGAGCTCCGCCAGCCCCGCCGCCGCCTCGGCATGGCCGGGGGCCGCCTTGAGGGCCGCCTCGAAGTCGGCGCGCGCAGCGGCCACCTCGCGCCGGGTGAGGGCCTCCTCGGCCCGCAGCACGAGGGCGCGGGCGCGCTCGAGGGGAGCCTGGGCCTGCTTCACCCCCGCGTCGAGCGCCTCGCGAATGCCGGTGTTGTCCTTCTTCTGGGCGAGCAACCGCACCTGCTCCGAGACGGCGCGCGAGTCACCCGTCGCCGCCGCCACCTCGGCCCAGGCGCGCGCGGCCCCCTCGGTGTCGGCCAGTTCGCTCTCGAGCAGCTCGGCCAGCTTCTCGGCCCAGCGCGCGCGCTCGGCCTTCACCGCGGTCCGGTTGAGGGCGTCGCGGTAGAAACCCGCGAGTTCCCGCCAGGCGCCGCGCTGGATGAAGTGGGCCTCGAGCTTCTGCGCCGCCTGGGGGTCGGGCCCCTCGCGCACGGCGGCGGCGAGGATGGCGGCGGCCTCGGGCTTGCGGCCCACGTTCTCGGCGGCCTGCGCGACGGCGACCAGCTCAAGCTGCGTGCTGCGGCGGCGCGGCGAGGGAGTGACCGGCGGGGTCAGCTCGCCTGAGATCGAGTTCACGGTGGGCACCAGCGGCGTGGTGTCGACGCTGTTGACGGTTCGGTCGCCCGAGTCGGTCACCACGCCGAGACCGAGTTCTTCGACGAGGGCGTGGGCCGAGTCGCGCTGCCCCACGCGCTCACCGAGCGTCAGCACCACGCGAGCCGCGTCGTCGAGCGCCCGCCCCGGGGCCCGCGCGCGGTGCAGGTTGCGCAGCCACAGCAGGCGCAGGAGAAACGCGCTGTGGAGGTCCTTGCCCTGCTCGGCGAACTGGGCGGCCTGCATCGCCCGCAGCGCGGCGCGCGCCGGGTCATCGAGGGTCTCGGCCCACAGGCGGGCCCGGCGCAGCGCAGACCGCGAGGCGGTCTTGAGCTGGCCGCGGCGCACCGCCTCCTTCGTTTCCTTGTCGAGCGACGCGTCGAGCTCTTCCCAGCGCTGGCGGCGGGCGAGCAGCGCGTTGAGTACGGCGCGGGCGCGGCGATCTTCGGGGCGGCCGGCGAGGATGGTGCTGAGCACCTCCTGGGCCTTCTCGAGATCGTCGGAGCGCCGGGCGAGGCGGGCGAGCTGGCGCATCACGTCGAGCCGCTCATCGCCCTCGGCTTCGTCGAGGCCCTCGGAGATGAGCACCTGGGCCACCACGTGGGTCCCGGCGGCGAGGCCGAGGGTGACGAGCCCGGCCGCCAGCTTCGCGTTCATCGGCACCGCCCGGGTCGCGCGGACCAGCTCCTGGAACCCCTGCAGCGCCGAGCCCTCGCGCGTCAGCCGGGCGGCGATGTCGAGGTGCATCTGCACGACGCTGCGCGCCTCGACGAGCAGGGCATCGGCTGGCACGGGCTCAAGGCGGCTCTCTCCCGAGAGATCGAGGAGCGTGGTGGCGCCCGGGTCCGTGGACATCAGGCGCGGGAGCCTACACGACGCCCTGCGCGAAGCGGCCGGTGTTCCATCGCCTTTGCGGACGCGGCGCTGCGCAGACGATGCACCGCCGGCCGACGCGAGTTGACGCGACGCGACAGGGAGAAAGCCTTCGGCGTCGAGGAGGAATGGGGCGAGACTCCGCCTCCCATGAACACTGCCGCGGTTCGCCTGGCGTTGCTCGTCGTGGTGTCCTCCTCGCTGGCCTCGGCGCAGATGCTCGCCGACCAGGGACCTCCGCAGCACCGCATCGTGCACAAGAACACCTTCGCGCTCCGGTACAACCCGCTGGGGCTGATCTACGACGGCAAGTTCTCGTACCGCTACCGGCTCTACGAATCGGAGTCGAAGGCGCTACGCGACAACTTCCTGGGCATCGGCATCGCCCCGATGCTGAGCCCGGCGTTCATGCGCATCGGGCCCTACATCGAGTTCAACCCGCTCACGGTGCTCGGCTTCTGGGCCTCGCTGCAGTTCGTGCAGTACTTCGGCACGTTCGATCTCGCGCAGGGCTTCGCCGGCGCGCAGTCGAACTTCTCGGACACGGCGATCAGAACGAACACCGCGAACCGGTTGGTGACCAACGGCTGGGACCTGACGCTGGGGGCGAACTTCAACATCAAGGTCTCGAGCATCGTTGTCCGGGCCTTCGCCAAGCTGGTCAACGGCAACCTCAAGCTGCGCGACGGAGACCGCGTCTACTTCGAGCAGGTGTACGACATCGCCGCGCCCAACCACGGCTGGTACTTCACGACCGACGTCGACGTGCTCTGGCAGGGGTTCAACGACCGCTTCGTGGGCGGAGCGCGCTACACCTTCACCACGCAATTCTACGATCCGACCCGGCACTTCGACCCCACCGCGCTCGATCAGACCGCGGACAACAGCATGCACCGCGTGGGGCCCTTCCTCGCCTACACGTTCAAGGTCGAAGACGGCGCGAAGTTCAACAACCCGACGCTCTTCCTGCTCGTGCAATGGTGGGCCAAGCACCGCTTCCGCACGGGGCTCGACACCTCGGCGGCGCTCCCGATGCTGGCGCTGGGCTTCCAGATCACCGGCGATTTCCTGCCGATCAAGTAGCGCGAGGCGCCCGCAGGTACGGCAACAGGTCGGTGGGCACCGGCGCCTCGAACTCGAGGTCGTCGACCTCCAGCCGGCGGGCGTGCAACAGGCAGCGCGAGGCGTCGACCCCGCCGTAGAGCGAATCGCCGACGATGGGAAAGCCGATGCCGGCGAGGTGCGCGCGGAGCTGGTGGGTGCGGCCGGTCTGCGGAAAGAGCGCGACCGCCGCCCAGGCACCGTCGTCCGAGAGCCGCTCGTACTGCGTCACCGCGCTGATGCCGTTGGCCTGGTCGCTCGCGCGCCAGCGTCCCGGCCGCGAGGGATCCTTGGAGAGCGGCAGCGAGATGACGCCCGAGGCCGGCAACCCGGTGAGGGTGATCGCCAGGTACTCCTTCTTCGCGCGCCCCTCGCGGAACGCCGCGGCGAGCGCGGTGGTCGCGCGCGGGGTCTTCCCGAAGACGGTGACGCCCGAGGTCTCGCGATCGAGGCGGTGCACGAGGCCCGCCGGGTGCTTGAGGTAGTTCGACGCGAGGTCGACGAGGCTCTCGCCGACGCGGCCGGGCGTAGGCTGCGCGGTCACCCCGGCAGGCTTGTCCACCGCGAGCACGTCGTCGTCTTCGTAGATCACCACCAGCTTGCGGGGCTTGGGAGACGGCGTGGTGACCGGCTCGCCGGACTCCTCGAGCACCACCATCACCTTCGCGCCCTCGCCGACCCGGGCGGCGGCGTCCTTCACGCGGCGCCCATCGACGTAGACCGCGCCGCGTTCCACCAGGGCCGCGGCCGCGTGGCGATCGATCACCAGCTCGGCGCGCAGCACCGCCTCGACACGGCTGGGTTGTCCCACGGTGAAGGTGCGGCGCTTCATGACGGGTGTGGGCTCCTACACCAGTCAGCCCTTGGCAGTCGGGCCATCACGCGCGCGGCGACACGGAACCACGTCCCTCCCCAAGGTGGGAATTGACGGGGTCGTCGACATGGAGCGCAATCAGTCTGTGGAACTCTCGCTGAACACCCTGGTCGAGCGGTTGGACGATCTCTTCTTCGAACGCGCGACGCGCGGCTGGCGGGTCTCGTCGGGCATCCAGCGCGACATGGCCGCGGTCGCCGAGCTGCCCGAGCTGGTGCGGCTCGACGCGTGGCAGGTGGTCAGCGAGCTGCTCTCGAGCCCGCGGGTCGACGACGCCAAGCGGGCCCGGCTGGTGCTGCTGCGCCGCCACCTCGCGCGGTCCTACGTCGAAGCGCAGACCGCGGACGCCACCGGGCAGGTCGAGACCTTCTTCCGCGAGCACACCTTCTTCGCCGCGGCACACACGTACACGCCGCTGGAGGCCCGCCAGGAACTCCCGAAGCTCGCCCCGCGCGAGAACCGGGTCGCCTTGTCGGCAGAGCTCTCGCAGCAGCTCGTCGCCCAGGACTCGCTCGCCGCGCGCCGCCTCGACGCGACCCTCGAGGCGATCGCCGGGCTCAAGCTGAACCCGACGAGCTTCGTCGAGGAGCTCCACGGCCGTCCGCTCGCGGCGCGCCTCGAGGCTGCCCAGCAGGTGCTCGACGAGACGCAGGACGCGCACGGCGATCTGCTGGGCTACGCGCTCAAGAAGCTCGACCCGATGCTCTCGCCGCGGGTGGCGGTGCAGCACGACGCGGAGCGAGCGACCCTCGCGCCATGGCTCTTCGAGTCCTTCCGCCGGGAAGATCTCACCCACGCGCTGAGCCGTTGCCTGGGCGATCTCGGGCTGTCCCCCAACGCCGACGGCCGCCTGACCATCGACACCGAGCCCCGCCCCGGCCGCGACACGAACCCGCTGTGCTTCGAGCTGCGCGTGCCCGACCAGGTGCGCCTGCTGTTGACCCCGGACCTCGGGTTCGACGCCTACGCGGGGTGGCTCTCGCAGTGGGGCATCGCGCTGCACCGGGCACACGTGGGGCGCACCCTGCCCTTCGTCGAGCGTCGGCTGGGAGATCGCGCGGTGATCGACGCGGTGGGCCTCGTCTTCGAGTCGTTCCTCCTCGATGAGGGCTGGCTCAAGCGGTACCTGCGGCTGACCGCGGGCCAGGCGCGGGAGGCGGCGCGCGCCTTCGCCTTCCGCCAGCTCCACCAGTTGCGTCACCACGCGGGGCTGGCGTTGTACTCGAGCGAAGCTTCGACGCGCGGGCTGTCAGCGGGGCTCACCGACGACTACGTGCCGCGGCTGTCGAGCGCGCTGGGGGTGGAGGTGCCGCGCGGGGGCACGCTCTTCGAGATCGACGCCTTCGGGGACCACGCGCTGCGGCTCGACGCGTATGGGCTCGAGCACGTCATGCGCCGGAACCTGCTGGAGCGCTTCAACGAGGACTTCTGGCGCAACCCGGCGACGGGGCGCTGGCTGACGGAGCTCGCCAGCCGGGGGCAGCGAGACGACGCGGTGCTGGTGGGGAAGAGCCTCGACGCCCCGGAGCTGTCGCTGGCCGACGCCGCGCGCCACCGGGTGACCGTGATGGGCGCCTGACGCCCGGGGCGACCTCTCGGCCGTCAGCCCGGGCGCGGCGCCCAGCACTTCACCTCACGTCACTTCTTCGACAGCTTGGCGGCGATCTTCGACTTCACCGCGCTCTTCGTGGCCGCCTTCACACCTTTGCCCTGGTGCGCGCGCAACCCGCGAAGCAGCTGCATCTCGATGAGGAGGAGCTCGTCACCCAGCTCCTCGTTCCCGTTGTGAGCCTGCGGAAGGGCCGCCTTCTTGTCGACCGACGCCCCGTACCGCATCCGCAGCGCGTGCTCCTCGCGCGCCGTGGTGGTCGCCGTCCGAAGACCCGTCGCGACCAGTTCCTTCGTCACCACTGCCGTGTTGCTACCCTTGCGCTCCATGGTTCTGTCCTTTGTCGAGTACCTGAACAACCGGCCATGTACGATGCGGCTGAGCCGCAACTGTTGGCCACTCTAGCGATCGGGCTCGACCCCGCAAATTTTCGGACTGAGATTTCCGACGGCCGGACAGGTGCCTTCGGAGCGCCGAAAAGCGTCCTGCTTTCATGCAGTTAAGGGGTGGGTGAAACGCCTACTCGGCGTCTTCTTCAGGCTCGCCCGGGCCGCCCCCAGGGGGCACCCCGCCGTCGACCGACTTCCGCTCGATGCCGAAGCGAGTCAAAGCCGCGGCGATGCCGTCCGGCTTGTCTTCGTCGGGGAGGAACTCTTTGGGGGCCTCGAGGGCCGGCGTCTTGCCGATGCCGGTGAGGCTCGACTCGACGACGAGGCGCAGCTCCGACTCGCCTTCGTCGGCCTTCACCCCGAGGCGGCCGTCGAGGCGGGCCTTGAGGACGACGCTGGTCAACAAGTCGACGTAGATCTCCCCCTGCAGCGTGCGCGGGGTGCGCGCCCCATAGAAGTGCTGGCGGCGCCGGGTCGTCTCGTCGGCGCCGTTCTTCGGGGTGGCGACCGGGGGGAGCTTCGAGTCGACGTCGGCCGGCGCGTCGGCGAGCGAGACGGCGTACTTCCACGCCGTGCGCCCCTCGAGGCTGGAGGTGCCCTGCTCGGTGAGCTTGAGGCGGCCGTGGAAGAGCTGGTCGAAGTCGCGCAGCGCGCCCGAGGCCTCTTCGCGCACGCGCTCGGCCATGCCGCGATCGCGCAGGCGCTGGCGGAACTTGCCCGCACCGTCTTTGCCGAAGGTGCTGCGCGCGTACACCTTGTTGGCGATGCGCAGCACCTCGATGCCCTGCTCGTTGGTGTTCGACATGCGGGCGATGAAGTCGCCGGACATGCCGCCGGGGCCCGAGAGCAGCTCGCGCATTTCCTTGAGGCGAACGTTCTTGCCGCCCGAGGTCCACTCCCAGGTGATGCTGGCGCCGTAGGTGTGGGGGCCGATGCGCTCGGTGGTCTCGGCGGCGCCCATGCCGAGGATGCGGCGCGAGATGGTGACGCTCGCGGCGGCCTCCTGCGGGGGGAGCTTCTGGCTCGCCGCGGCGACGGCCTGGGGCGGATCTTCGGGCGAAAAGATGCGCTTCTTGGCCGCCTGGTCGACGGGATCCTTGCAGGCAGCGAACAGCCAGAGCGCGATGACGAGGGACTGCTTCACGAGGCCGGGCACCCTACCTGTGGCCTTCCGTCGCTGCCAGTGTGGATTGCCGCCCGCGCGCTGCTATACGCGCGCGCATGCAGAGCCTCCGCGACAAGCTCCTGAAGGCCGGCCTCGTTTCTGAAGACGCCGCGAAGAAGGCCGAAGCCGAAAAGGCAGCGATGCCGGTGCGGGCGGCTCCCAGCGAGCGCCGCGACGATCGGCCGCCCCGGCGCGACGATCGGCCGCCCCGTCGCGACGACCGCCCGCCGCGTCGTGACGATCGCCCCATGCCCCCGCGAGACGCGCGCCCGCCGCCGCCCCGCAGCGCCCGCCCGCCCCCGCGCCACGAGGCGCCGGTCCAGGTGCACGTGCACGTGCCGAAGCTCCCCCCGATGCAGGGCAGCAAAGAATCGCACCGGCTGCAGGCCCGCAAGCAGCTCGAACTCGACAAGCAGCTGCGCGAGCTGGCGCACCACAACGCGGTGCCGCTCGAGGTGGGCGCGACGCCGTTCTACTTCGTGACGCGCAAGAACAAGCTGCGCCGCATGGAGATGACGCCCGAGCAGGCCAAGCAGCTCGAGATGGGCGAGCTGGCGGTGGTCGAGCGGCCCGACCCCGACAAGATCGAGCACGCGCTGGTGCCGCCGGCGATCGCCGAGCAGATGCTCGCGCTGTCCGAGCGCTCGGTGCGCTTCCTCAACAAGGAAGGCGCGAAGGTCGGGTTCCTCACCGACGAGGAGATCAACACCCGCGCCTCCGAAGCCGATGCCCCGGCCGAGCCCGAGGCGCCGGCGTCGCATGCCCCGCCGCAGACCGCGGCCGAGCCGAAGCCCGACGAGTCGCAGACCTTCATCACCATCAAGCGCTCGCCGTTGCCTTGAACGAGTGCCCAACCTCCCGCTGCGGGAGCGCCGCATCGACGTCTTCTTCGCGGTGCTCTTCGTGATCTTCGCGATCACCTCGGGCATCAGCGACGCGATCCCCACCCTGGGCATCGAGCCGTCGCCCGACTCGCCGAACCCGCTGGCGCGCGCCCACTACTGGTACGCCATCGACGCCGACCCGCTCTTCATGCACCCGCCGGTGTGGATGCGCTTCGTCACGCGGAGGTTCTGACGGGCGATGTTCACCAGCGCCGACCGCGACCGTTGCCGGGCCATCTACGACGCGCCCGAGGACGACGTCGCGCGGCTGGTGTTGGCCGACGCGCTGCTCGAGCGGGGCGAGGTGCTGGGCGAGCTGGTCCGCATGCAATGCCAGGCCTCGCCGGGGTCGGAGGCGCGCCTCGAGTCGCTGCGGGCCGAGCTGCGGCCCCGCTTCAAGCAGGAGCTCTACCCGTTCGCCCGCCACGTCGCGATCGAGCGGGGGCTGCCCTTCGCTGCGCAGGTCGATCCCGAGCGGCTCGTTCGGGCGCCTGACGAGGCGAAGGACCCGCCCTGGCCGCTGCGGCGGGTGACGATGTCGGCCGCTTCGCCGGCGAGCGTCTACGCCTCGCTGCAGGCGCCGCTGTTCGACTTCGTGGAGCGGCTCGACCTCGGGGACTCGAGCTTCTGGTCGCAGTACGTGCACTTCGTCGATGGGACCCCGAAGGCGTGCCGGGCGCTCCCGCGGCTCACCCACCTCACCGTGCCACGCGACTTTCTGCCCGCACACTGGCTGCCGGTGCTGGGGCCGGCCTTCGCGAACGTGCGGGTGCTCAGCGTGCCACCCAGCGGCGAGTCGCTCGCCGAGTGGTACCCGCTGCTGCCGAAGCTCGACACCCTGGAGCTGCTGGTCGATCGCCGCGGGGTGGCGCCGTCGCTGCGCAGCGAGGCGGTGGCGTTCATCGAGGGCGACCACCGGCGCACCCTTCGCGTCAACGGCATGGACGTGAGCATCGAGCACCTCGATCGCGCGCTGCCGACGCCCGGGCTGGGGATGGCGGAGCTCGCGGAGATCGCCACGCCTCCGGTCAGCCGGGTTTCCCGCGTCGAGGTGCACCGGGTGCTCGTGCCAGAGCTGCCGCTCGTCGAGGCCACCCTCGACGGGGAACGCGGCGTGTGGCTGCAGCTCCCCGCGCAGCGCTCGAGCTTCGAGGGGCGCGTGGGGCAGCGGCAGGACGTGCGCCTGGCGATGCTCGCGCCCAGACACGTGAACGTCGCGGGCGCGCAGCGGGTGGCGGAGAACGACGCGCACACGTGGTTGTTGCTGGAGGCGGGGCTCCGGCCGTTCACCCGGCCCGAGAGCCCGCGCGCGGCGATGCGGCGGGCGCGCGAGTTGGCGACCTCGCTCCAGGCGCTGCGCGGCTTCATGGAGACGCACGCCGCTGAGGTCGCGTGGCCCTTTCCCCTGACCGAAGGCGAGCTGCTCCAGCGGCCCGATGGTTCGCTCGCCGCGATGCTCCCGCGGCCCCACCACTTTCCCGCGAAGCGGACCCAGCCGTCGCTCGGGTTGCCGGTGTCGAACACCGACCGGGGCCTGGTGCTCTTCGTCGGTTGGGTGCTCGCGCAGTGGCTGGGCGTGCGGCTCCCGGTCATTCGCGAGACCAACGACACCGACGTGCTCTACGAGCAGGCGGTGGCGCTCGACCGGTTCCTCGAGCACCCGGCGTGCGATCTCGTCGACCCGGCGCTGCGCGCGCTGCTCAACGCGTGCTGGAGCCCGCGGCAGGCGGAGCGCTTCAGTTCGCTGGCGGAGCTCGGCGCGGCGCTGCAGGTGAACGAATCAGCCTGAGACCGACACCGACGCGAACAGCGCGTGCACGTCGTCGGGGAACTCGATGCCCCGGAAGTCGGTGGTGTCGATCGCGGCCTGCTTGAGGGTGATCACCGCCACCCGCTCGTCGGTGTCGCCACGGAACAACGTGAAGCGCGAGGTGACGGAGCGCTTCGACAACCGCACCACGTCCATCACCACCCGGGCGGTGTCTCCCAGGCGGAGCGGACCGAAGAAGTCGGCCTCGGAGTGGACGATGGGGAAGCCCAGCCGCCGCTCGGCGAGCACCGCCGCGTAGGGGAGCTTCGCGGACTCGTTGAAGAAGTCCTCGAAGCACCGATGGGCGAAGTCGAAGTACCGCGCGAAGTAGACGACGCGCGCCCAGTCGATGTCCGCGAAACGAACCGTCACCCGCGCCGTGAACGCCATCACTCAGTTGCCGAAGGCGTTGATGCCGGTGATGGCCTTGCCGAGGATCAGCGTGTGCACCTCGTGGGTGCCCTCGTAGGTGTAGACGCTCTCGAGGTTGAGCATGTGGCGCACCGGCGGGTACGCGTCGGTGATGCCGTTGGCGCCGTAGATGCTGCGGGCGACGCGGGCGATCTCGAGCGCGACCTTCACGTTGTTGCGCTTGCACAGCGACACCTGCTCGGGCGACGGCTTGCCCTCGTCAGCGATGCGGGCGAGGCGGAGCGCGAGCAGCTGCCCCTTGACGATCTCCTGCAGCATGTCGGCGAGCTTCTCCTGCGTGAGCTGGAACCCGGCGATCGGCTTGTTGAAGGTCTTGCGCTCGAGCGCGTACTCGCGCGCGCCCTCGAAGCACGCCACCGCCGCGCCCATCACCGCGAAGGCGATGCCCATGCGCGCCTTGTTGAGGCACGACAACGGGCCGCGCAGCCCCTGCACGCCGGGCATCATGTTCGACGCCGGCACGCGCACGTCCTGGAACGAGAGTTCCGCGGTGTACGAGGCGCGCAACGAGAACTTCCCCTCGATCTCCTTCGCGACGAAGCCGGGCATGCCCTTCTCGACGAGGAACCCGCGGATCGACTCGGCGTCACCGTCGTCGACCTTCGCCCAGACGATGGCCACGTCGGCGATGGTGCCGTTGGTGATCCACATCTTCGAGCCGTTGATCACGTACGAATCGCCGTCCTTGCGGGCGCGCGTCACCAGACCGCCGGGATCACTGCCGTAGTCGGGCTCGGTGAGACCGAAGCAGCCGATCAGCTTTCCCTGCGCCATGCCGGGCAACCACCGCTGCTTCTGTTCTTCGCTGCCGAAGGACCAGATGGGGAACATGCACAGCGAGCTCTGCACCGAGGCGAAGCTGCGCAGCCCGGAGTCGCCGCGCTCGAGAAGTCGATCACCAACCGCTACCAGCTGTTTCTCAACGACAGCGCGACGCTCTGCGCCGAGGTCGAGATCATCACCGTGCCGATCGACATGGACACGTTCAAGGCGCGCGAGGTGCCCGAGGACGTGCGGCTCGCGTTCCTGAA
>JBBRUE010000072.1:0-13787 GCA_038248085.1 Myxococcales bacterium
AAGTCGATCGCCCAGGGCGCGGTGAAGTCGGGCGCGCTCTACCTCCAGGTCGAGCCGGTGCAGGACAAGGTCGGCGACCTGCCGGGCAACATCGTGCAGCTCGCCGAGCGGATCATGCACGAGAAGCTCGATGGCTACGGCGCCAACTTCGCGCCTCCCAACGAAGACAAGAAGTCGGCAGCCAGCTTGATCCGTGCGAGGAAGCTCAAGGGGTTCCAGCTGCGAATGCAGCTCCTTCCCGGCACGACCGAGAAGGGGCTGAAGATCGAGATGTTGATCATGTCGTACCCAGAGCAGGCGCTGAAGGGCACGTGGAACGTGAAGGCCGCGGGTGGAAAGCCCGAGAGCCTGATCAAGGCGATGGTGCCGCGGGTGCTCGAAGACGCTGCCGCCGATCTGGAGTGGAAGAACTGAAGTCGTTCAGGGGAACCGACCATGTCTGAAGGCACACCAGCTCCAGCGCAGAACGGACCGAAGGGAGGGGCCAAGGACCGCAAGATCCGCAACTTCCTCCTCGACGCGCGCTTCCAGCTGAAGTTCGCCGGCTACTTCGTGGCGCTCACGCTGATCATCACCGGGCTCCTCGGCGCCTTCCTGGTTCGCACCACCGACTCGTTGTTCGCGCAGATCACCTCGTCCGTCGAGGCCCGCCGGAAGTCCGCCGACACCAGTCGCGAGCTGGGCAACTGCACGCTGAACAACGAGCTGACCGCCAACATCGACGACCCCGATTTCGCCGCCAAGCTCGCCGACAAGAGCAAGGCCATCGACGCCACCTACGAGGCCGAGCGTGCCGCGGCCCAGGAGCAGAGCGTCGAGGTGCAGAAGCAGCAGCGGCTGACGCTCTATGCGCTCCTCGCCGTGCTGATCGGGTTCATCGCCCTCATCGCCCTGACGGCCATCGTGATCACCCACCGCATCGTCGGGCCGCTGTTCCGCATCAAGCGCATGGCCCGCGAGGTCGCCGACGGCATGGTGCGTCCTCCGGCGTACGGGCTGCGGCCGGGCGACGAACTGCAGGACGTGTTCGCGGTCTTCGCGGAGATGGTGACCCAGCTGCGCAAGCGCACTGAGGCCGACCTCGCCGCGGTGAAGGCGGGGGATCCGGATTCGATCAAGAAGCTGCAGTCGACCCTCGAGGAGCGCCTCAGTAAGTAATCGGCTTCGGGTCGAAGCCCTGCAGGGCCCGGCGGAGGGCTTCCGCGGGAAGTCCCGAAGGCGACAACAGCACCACGCGGCGGGCCTGGCTTGAGAGCACCGCGCGGCGCCATTCCTTGACGCCGTAGAAGACGCAGGTCGCGCCCTTCGGCGGCGGTCGATCGCGCCGCCACTCGCACAACTGCACCGCGGAAGGCCGCTCGGCGTCGAGGCTCACCGTGAGGCCGACCCGAAGGCACGCTTCGGCGATGGGACCCAGCGGCCAGGGCGCGACCAGCACCACGGGCGCTTCCTTCGCGACCAGCGTGGCGAGCTGCTCGAGCGTCGTGGGCTCGGCCATCCACTCCAGCTGGCCGGCGCGTTTCTCAGACGGCACGGCCATCGCGGTGCTCCGGGTCCACGCCAGCCCACCGCGAAATGAAGACAGCAGGCAGTGACCCGCCCGGAGTCGGCGGGCGACCTGGTCCTGCGGTCGCGCGGGCGTCCGGAAGAGCCCCTCGGTCCTGACCTGGGTCTCGAAGCCCGGCGGCGGAGGTTCGAGCACTTCGACGATGCGGCTGAGCAGTCGCGTCCGCTCTTCGTTGACCGGCGCGGCTCGGAGGGCGTGGGACAACTGGGTCATCGCCTCGCGCACCGCGAGCCAGCTCGGCGTCGCCCGCGCGCGCATCGAGATGGGCCCCGGCGGCATGGCGGCGAGCGCCGCCTTCAGCTCCTCCGTCACCAGACCGAAACGAGCCAGCTCCCGGAGTTCCAGCGTGCGTTGGGTGCGCCGCCGCTCGGCGTCGGGCAGGCGGTCGGCGTCGAGCACGAGCAGCTTCACCGGTGCGCCCCGCTCGAGCCAGTCGAGCGCGTGCTCGTGGCTGAGGAGGACCACGGGCAGCTCGCGTTCTGCGCGGCGCGCGAAGCACGACGGATCGGCGCAGCCACAGCGGCTGGAGCGCTCGAGCACCTCGGAGACGTCGGGGCAGCGCGCGCGCACGAAGCCGCTGATGCTCTCGAGATCGCCCGTCGCGGTGCGCGCCAGCCACGCGCTCACGTACGCGCGACCGAACTGGCTGAGCTCGTCGAAGCCGCGCTGCTCGAGCGCCTGGCGGAGGCGGGTGGTGCAGACCGCCCTCCTCGGGATCGCCGGCAACACGTTCGCGTGCTGGCGGAACGTCGCCCCTGGAACGGCGATCGCGACCGGCTCCCCGACCTCGCGGGCGGCGGCGAGCGCGACAGCTAGCAGCTCGCTTCGTTCGATCTCCGCCGCCACGAAAGCCGGGGCGGCGAGCCAGCGACCGAGATGGGCCGCGAGTCGGAGTTCTTCGACGCCGAGCGCCGGAGCGACGGGAGGTGTTTCGTTGCGCCCGGTGAGCCGTGGTGCCGTCCCCAGCGCTTCGAGAAAGGCGCACAAGGCGGCGCGGTCGCCACCGGCTCCCGGTCGCAAGTGGAACAGGAGCTGGTCGAGCCGGGTGGAGGGCGGCTCCTGCAGCACCCGATCGCAGAGCGCGGCGAGCACCAGGAAGGTGTCTTCCGCGTCGTCGAGCGCACGGTGTCGGGCCCCCCGGCCGACTTCGAGCCAACGCACGAGGGAATCGAGGGAGTGGCTGGGGCGCTCCGGAAAGAGCAACTGGGCGACCTCGCACGAGTCGAGCATCGCGTGGCCGGCGATCCGCTCACCGAGAAACGAACGCTCGAACCCCGCGTTGTGGGCGACCAGGGTCCAACCGCCGAGCCCGTCTTTGAGCTCGGCCTCGATGTCCGCCAGCGCTGGCGCGTCGCGGACCTCGTCGTCGGTCAGCCCCGTCAGTGCGGTGATCAGCGCGGGGATCGGCCGACCCGGCTTGACCAGCCACCGCTTGCGGTCAGTGACCACCCCGCGCTCGACGAAGACCGCGCCGATCTCGACGATCTCCTCGCACGTCGCATCGAGGCCCGTGGTCTCGATGTCCACGAAGCACAGCCGCCGCAGGATGGACGCCATCGCTTCCACGCTGCGCACCCTACTGGCGGGGTCTGACACGCGAAGGAGTTCCGCTCACTCCACGAGCAGAACGCCGCCGATCATCATGTCCATCGCGCAGCCGAACTTCACCTTGCCGGCCTTCGCCGGTGTCCAGGCGATCTCGACGGGCGTGTTGAGCGGCAAGGCGCGCTTGATGTCCGTGCCGTCGATGAGGAAGTCCGTGGCGCACGTCTCGTCGGTCTTGCGCGTCACCACCAGGGTCACCGGCTCACCGGCTTTGACCGTCACATTGCCGGGCACGAAGCCGTCTTCCGTGACCGCCAGCGCGATGCTCCGCGGACCGGTCGACGGCGAAGGTGCGACGGCCGGCTTCGGCGCCTCTGCGGGCTTGAGGGCGGCCGCAACGGGGGTCGGCGTCGACTCCTCTTTCTTGCAGGCGAGGAGTCCGACGACGGCGAGAGCAAGGACGAGTGGTGTGCGCATGTGGGTCTCCAGAGAACAGGGTGTAGCGCGACGCGCGTCGGCTCGCACGGTTACGCTGGGTTTGCCTGGCGTGAGACGGAATCGCGGGTGCTGCCGTCTTGAAGTCGAGCGCAGCGCGAGAAGGAGCCGGACCTATGCAATGGACTGCCTGGAGCGTCGAAACCCCCCGCGGCGATCACAAAGAGGCCCACGTCCTCCTCACCGGTGAGGCGTCGGCCGACGAAGCCCGCGCGCCGGTGATGGTGAACCTGGTGCTCGACCGCAGCGGTTCGATGAAGGGCGCCCCGTTGTCGGCGGCCATCGAGGCCGCGCAGCAACTCGTCGAACTCTCTCAGCCCGAAGATTTCCTCGGCCTCGTCCTCTTCGACGGGCTCGCCGAGCAGCGCGTGCCTCTCACCATGATGGACGCGCGGGGCAAGCGGCAGATGGTGGAGGCGCTCCAGGGAATCCAGACGGGCAAGGGCACCGCGCTGCACGCCGCGCTCGAACTGGGCCTCAAAGGCCTCAAACGAACGCTGGTTCCCGGGCGGAAGCCGCGCCTGCTGCTGCTCACCGACGGCGAACCCTCGGTGGGGCCTGACACGCAGGAGGCCTTCGACGAGCTCGGCGAGCGCCTGGCCCACGAGAAGGTGTCGGTGCACGCGCTCGGCCTGGCCAAGCACTACGTCGCGGAGGTGCTCGATGCGCTCACGCAGCCCTCGGGCAACGCCTTCGAGCATGTCGACGGGCCCGAGGGGCTCGGTGAGGCGATGGGCGGGTTGACCGCGCACCTCTACGGGCAGGTCGCCACCGAGGCGAGCGTGCGCGTGCAGCCGACGGGCTTCGTGGCGCTCACCTGTCGTCACTCGTTCCCCACCAGTCTCGACACCGACGCCCTCACGGTCGTCCTCGGAGACGTCTCACGGGGCTATGCGCGCCGGGTGCTGTTCACCGGGAGCATCAATGCCCCGGAGTGGTCGGTGCTGCTCCACGCCACCGCGCGCGAGCGCAACGACGTGCGGCACTGGAAGATCGAACTCGAGCGCGTCACGGCCGAGTCGGCTCGCGGGAAGTTGATCGTGGGCATCTCGCACGAGCTGGAGTTGGTCACCGAGGAGACCGCGGCCTGGCTGTCGCTCGCCCGGAAGGACCTCGAGCGCGCCGAGCAGCAGCTCGAGGCAGCCGAGAGCCACCTGCGCAGCGTGGTGAGTCTCTCCCCCGAGGGCATCCCCGTGCGACGTCATCTCGAGCGGCTGGGCGATCTGCGGCTCGCGGTCGAGCGCGGGGAGGGCGACATTCCGCTCCTCATTCGCCGCGCCCAGAGCGCACGGGCCGGCACCCACGTCAGCCAGGTCATTCCCATTCAGAACTACCGCCAGCGGCGCTGAACCATGGGGGACGTCGCGCGACTGCACGATGCGCTGCGTGCCTTCGATGCGCGTGGCGAGTTCGGCGAGGAGGACTACCTCGCGCTGCGGCGCATCGTCTCGAGCATCGGTCGGGTCGACGCGGCGCTCCTCGATGGCTTCATCGGGCTGTTCTTCGAGCGCCACGTGCTCGACGACGAGCGGCGCAGCGAACTGCTGGCGCTCCCCCACGCCGAACTCGAGCGCGCCGTGCGCCACCGCTACAAACAGGTGGTGGCCGGCGGCCAGGACTCGCACCAGGCCTGGCACGCCCTCTCGGCCCACGTGCGAGAGGCCCTCGCGTCACTCGCCGGGCCCGGCGCTTCGGGGTACCCGCCCGCGGTGGCGACCCGGCAGGGCTTCTCGGCCATCGCCGTGGAACAGGCCGTGGCCGCGGTGTGGAGCGAGCTCCGTCGCAAGCCCAGCGCGAAGGAGGCCACCCAGGAACTCTTCGCGCGCTACGTCGCCGGTGCGCTCCCCGCGGAGCCCAGCCAGTCCTCGAGTCGCGAGTTCCCGGCGGCGATCGGCTCCCGTCTCGACGCCCAGCGGCTCGCCCGCGGCATCGTGGCGGTGCTCAGCGACGACGAGAAGGACCTGATGCGCGCGCAGCTCGACGGTCAGCCGATCGAAGCCTGGGCGCTGGGCCGGGGCGTGTCGCGGGCGACGGCCTACCGGCTGCTCTCGCGCATCAAGTCGTTGTGCAAGGTGGAGTTCGACGAGCGCAGCACCCGCACGCGCCTCGAGGTGCTCGACGCGCTTCGGCTGCAGTTGTGAGTCAGGGCGCCGGCGCCCACGAGAGCATCGCGTGCAGCGGCACGAAGAGCTCCTCGCCGGCCTCGCCCATCAGCACGTCGAACGGTCCGACGGCGATCAGCGGAAGCTCCAGCTTGATGCCGTTCCGGAGCTGGACGATCACCTTCTCGCCGACGTGCTGGAGGAAGCCGCGCGGGTCGCTCACCGGTCGCCGCGCCGGCTGACGGGCCACCGACGCCGGCTTTTGCGAGAGCTTCGGCTCGCGCTCCAGCTTCGGGAGCAGCGCTTCCCACGTGTTCTTCCGCGTCAGCACCACGACGTGGAGCTTCTCGAGTTGGCCGCTGCGCTCCCCGGTGAACGAGACGGGGGCGACGGCGGTCAGCACGTCGAGCACGGTGCGCTCGCCCATGACGATCGCCAGCTCGCTCTTGTCGGCGATGCGCGCAGAGACGAAGTCATCGATTGGCCCGGCCGCGACCGTCGAGCGGGCTTCCTTGATCGATTCGCGGCGCTTGGCGCGGGCGCGGCGCGCGCGGAACTCGTCCACCGACATGCCGCTCTGCACGATGCCGAAGGCGTCGGCCAGATCGAGGCCGGGCGTGGCCTCGAGCAGGGTCCACGCCTGGTCGAAGCGCTTAGCCTCTTCGGCGTGCAGCTTCTTCCAGATGCGGCACTTCATCTTGCCCTCGAGCTCGCCCTTGGCGATCCGATTGGGCACCCGCTCCTTGCGGGCCAGCACCGCAATTCCATCTGCCGTCGGCGGGGGGCGCGGGGTGGAGGGGCGCGGTGGGCCGCGGAACGGGGGCTTGGCACCGGCAGGACGGGCGCTCGAAGGGGAGGGCGGCCGCGGCGAGGAAGCCCGGGTGGGCACCGGCGCCGCGTTCAGCGTCGGTCGTACGACGCTCGGGGTGGGGCTCACCGCCGTCGGCGTGGGGCTGACCACGACGGGCGTGGGTCTCACCGGGGCTCCGGCTGGCTTCCGAATCACCTGCACCTGGGGCGCGGGTGGCTTTCCCTTGGATCGATCAGTCACGGTGCTTCACGGCCTTCGAGGGAGTCAGAGAGATCGATGAACCATCTCCCGGCGTCCTTCACCAGTTTCACTTCGCGGGTCCCCGTGGCGCTGGCCACCTGGAGCACCGCTGTCGTCTCATCGGTGCGCAGCTGCGTCACCTCGCCGATCGGTCCGGGGCGGCTCCCCTGAAAGAGCAGCACTTCGGGCTCGTCACGCACGACCCCCTTCGAGGCCTCGGCGATCGCCTTCGATCGCTGCTGGACCTTCTGCTGGGTCTGCTTCGACAGCGCGCTCCAGGCCTTCTTGCCGTTGCCGCGCTGCAGGGCGTCGACGAAGCCGCGGTACACGCCCTCGGGTGAGGTGGCGGGTTCACGTCGGCACGCGGCGCCCAGCACGACCAGTAAGACGACCCCCAGCGCTC
This sequence comes from Myxococcales bacterium, assembly GCA_038248085.1. Lineage (GTDB taxonomy): Bacteria > Myxococcota > Myxococcia > Myxococcales > Myxococcaceae > Archangium_A. Next base: position 7,164 of record JBBRUE010000072.1, read on the forward strand.
GCATCTCCATCTTCATAGCGGGATTCAGCTCGCCTGGCGCACCTGATTGCGCCCGTCTTCTTTTGCCGCGTACAGGCACTCGTCGGCGGCGTGAACCAGCGTCTCGGCCGATTCGACCGTGTCTCCCGGGAAAGTCGATACGCCGATCGAGACGGTGCAGCGCACCAACTCGGCGCCGCGGTCCGTCTGTGCAGTCAGCCGCATGGCCTCGACGCCCAGGCGCACGCGCTCCGCGGCGCGCCATGCCTCCTCGGGGGAGGTCTCCGGGAGGAGCGCGACGAACTCCTCGCCTCCGTAGCGCGCCAGCACGTCGACGTCGCGCAGCGCCCGGCGGGCCACGGCCGCGACTTCGCGGAGCACCACGTCGCCGAAGGGGTGGCCCCACGTATCGTTGACCTTCTTGAAGTGATCGATGTCGAGCAGGAAGCAGCTCAAGGGCGCGCGGTAGCGGTCACTGCGCGCGAACTCCGCCGCGAGCCGCTCGTCGAAGTGGCGTCGGTTGACGAGGCCCGTCAGACCATCGGTGCGCGAGAGCTGCAGCAGTTCCTGGCGCTTCTCTTCGAGCTCCTTGTTGGCGCGGTCGAGCTGGCGGTTCTTGTCGACCAGCGCGTCCTGGAGCGCCTTGAGCCGGAGCATCGACTTCACGCGCGCCGACACCTCGAGCATGTCGAAGGGCTTGACGAGATAGTCGTCGGCGCCGAGCTCGAGGCCCTCGATCTTGCCCGTGCGCCGGGCGGTCATGAGGATCACTGGAATGAACCCGAAGCCGCTGGTCCCCTGGTTGGCCTTCACGATGCGGCAGACCTCGACGCCGCCCAGCCCCGGCATTTCGACGTCGAGCAGCAGCAGGTCGGGCAGGTGCTGGCGGATCGCGGAGAGCACCTGGGTGCCGTCTTCGCATTCCACGAAGCCGTAGCCCGCGCCGGCGAGCGCCTCTCGCACCTGTCCGACGATCAGCCGATCATCGTCGGCGACCAGCACCTTGCGGCCCCGCATCGAAACGAGCCCTTCTTCGCGGCGGGCCACTTCGAGGGTCTTGCGCCGGGCAGCCATGACGGGCGGCAGGATGTCACGGCTTGACGAGGCGCGCGCGGTACACCGGCGCCCCGGACACGAGGTAACGGCGTTCGCGCGTCGAGGGTGCTTCTTCGGGATCGTAGGGGTGAAACACCAGCGGTCCGAGGGGGTTGTGGAAGCCGGCCGCCTCGAGCACCTTGATGCCGCGCTCGCCCACGTCCTGCACGTCGGTGCGGAAATCGAAGTACCCGCCGGGGACCAGCAGCGAGAGCAGCAGCTTGGTGAAGTCCGGCAGGAGGATGGCGCGCTTCTGGTGCGCCCGCTTCCACCATGGGTCGGGGAACTGGAGGTGAATCACCGCCAGGCTGCCGGGGGTGAAGAGCTTCGGCACCTCGATGCGCGCGTCGCCTTCGATGACCTTGAGGTTCGCCAGGCCATGCTTCTCGGCGCGCCAGGCGACCTCGCGCGCGTACTTCTTGCGCCACTCGAAGGCGATCGAACGGAGGTGTGGGTGGCGACGGGCGTGCTCCAGCGCGTAGCCCCCGGCCCCGCAGCCGATCTCGAGTTCCAGCGGGCCTGAGCTGCCGCCGAACACCTTCACCCAGTCGGGCGGCTTCTCGAGGCCGATCAGATCGGCACCAGCAGGCGTGGGGCGCAGCGGAATGCGGCTCATGAGCCGAGCGCGGCTAGCAGGTTCTCCGTCGACGCCGGAAGAGGAAAACGAGACCCAGTGCGAGCGGGAGGTCGATCTGCCCGCAGCTGCAGCCCGGTCTGAGGATCGGCGGCTGCGCCACGCCCAGTCCGCCGAGGCGCCGCGCGGGGAGCCTGGTCTCGGCGTTGCGGGTGTTGGCGCGATCGTGGCCAGCGCTCTCCCACGAGATGTCCTGGACGAGCCCGATCCCCAGCCAGCGCACCAGGTCTCCGTGCGTGGTGCGCACCGCGAACTCGAGCTGGTCGTCGCGAACCCCGACGGCGGGCGCCGAGACCACCGTGCCCCACGCGGGGAGCGGCGACTCCGCGGGGCTGAGCCCCTCTCCGTCGACGATGTAGAGCAGGCCGTCTTCGGTGGGCAGGAGCACGTCGGGGTTGCGGTCACCCGTCACGTCGGCCACGGCGAAACCACCTCGTGCCGGCGGGTGATGGAACACGCGCAGCACCCGGCGTGGCGCCAACGAGTCACGTCCGCGCAGGGCCCGTTCCACGTCGTAGCGCGTGAGTTCGAAGGCGCCGTCGGTGCGTCGCTCCACCTGAATCAGCGCGCGCAGGGAGGTGCGATCGACCCGCGCGAGGGCAGACGGCACGACGCCTGGAGACCAGTCCTCGAGGGCCAGGATCGGCTTGCCACGCGCATCGAAGACCTGGTCCGCGACCACCTCGAGCGAGGCATCACCGACGAGGTCGGCGAGCAGGGCTTCGGATGCCCGCGAAGGCACGCTCCAACTGGCGGAGGTGGGGCCGCGCGCGTCGGTGAGCACCACGTGGAGAAAGCGGCCATCGGCGATGGCGAAGTCGGCCGACGCGTCTCCGTCGATCAGCCCCGCGGCCGGAGCGCTCACTTGCGGTGCGCCGAGCTCGGTACTCCACCGGTCCCCGCCGAGCCGATGAACCAGCCGGCCCTTCACGTCGAGGGTGACGATGGCGGTGCCTCCGAAGGTCCCGATCAACACCGGAGGCCCCGCGGGAGCGGCGTCGAGGCGCTCGGGAGAGCCCGCCAGCGTCTGTCCCGAGAAGGAATGGGCCTCGAGCAGCCCCTCATCGCCGAGCGTGACGAGGTCGAGGGTGCGGTCGCCGTTCACTTCTCCAATCGCAAAAGGAATCCGGCCTGCGGAGAGGAACGGGGAGAGCGTCTCGACTCCGAGCGAGGTGAGTCCGACGAGGCCGCCAGGTGTCTCCGACAGCACCGAGTCTGAGTTCACGCCGTCGAGGTCGACGAAGCGCGGGGGGCCGGAGCCCGGCCCGAGCGGGGTCGGCCCCAGGAGGCCCCGGAGCGTGTCCGTCGGAGGGGACGGGATCGACGTCGACCACTCATAGGGTCCCGTGCGTTCGATGAAGCGCACGAACGCGCCGGCCGGAGCCTGTTCGAGGGGCTGGGCCGCGAGGGCGTTGATGGAGATGCCGCCGTCGCAGCTGACGGGCTCCTCCCCCGCGCCGCGGTCGATCGCGCAGCGTTCCGCGGCGCTCGAGGGGCTGGTGGGACGTGCGAGCCCCCGCTCGACGGGACGCTCGGCGGGCGTGAGCGCCTCGAGGGCCCTCGTCACCGCGTACGCGGCGTCGGTGCGAGGACCTCCCAGCAACCCGCTGACCTGTGTGGGGCCGGCGTCCGGGGCGACCGAGAAGACCAGCGCGGCGATTCCGGCCAGCGCCACTGCGGCCTGCGGGGCGCACCCCCTCGTGGAGATCGAGTGACTGCCGAGTGCGCGCCCCCCGCACCCGTCGCGACTGATGGCCGTCGATCGATCGGTCGAGGCGGTGAGGGTGCGCGGGCTGAGTACCGCGGAGTGGAGCGCGAGCGGCCACGTCGTGAGGTCCCCGCTGCCCGGCGTCACGAAGAGCATTCCCTCGTCGAGCACCGAGAGGAGCCGGGCACTGAGCTCCCGTTCGGAATGTGGCAGGAGCACCACCCGCGCGCCCGCGTCCTGCGCGGCGAATACGCCGTCCTCGAGGGACGACGCGACGATGGGAAGCAGCGTGCACTCGGGACAGACGCCGATGCCCTCTTTCCCGTCGTCGACCGCTGCCGAGAGGTGCCGCCATACCTCGGTGCCCGCGTCCGGATCGCTGGCGATCGGCGCGCCGCGATCGAAGTCCCACCCGCAGAGATCGTCGACGCGGCCGTTGCCGTCCTGGTCGAGACCGTCAGCCAGCGACCGCTGCACGTCCTCGAGATCGAGCGCGCCGTTCCCGTTCACGTCGGTCACCCGGGGGTCTGCCGCGAAGTCACCGACGTCGAGGCGGCCGTTGGCGTTGGTGTCACCTGCGTCGGGCGCCTCCCCGGGATTGAGCCGCCAGGCGGAGGCGACGAGGGGGTCTGCCACGTTCGCCGCCCCCGCGATCACCGCGATGGTCACGGCCCGGCTGCCCCGCGTGTGGCTCCAGGCCTGGTCGACCCGCATGCCCACGCCCGCATCGCGTTCGAGCGCAGACAGTCCCGTCCACTCGGCTGGAGCGTACGAGAACAGCGGCCACGCCTCCACCCAGCCCGGCTCGCGCGGCCAGTTCGACGGCTCCGCGAAGGCTCCAGCGCCGGCGTCGGCCGATACGGGCCACGCCGTCAATGCGAGCGCGAGGAGCAGACTGGACACCATCTCACCGTACAACGTCGGCTATACCCACCGGGGCATGAAGCACTATTCGTCATTGCAGGAGGCCTCTGACGGATCGTTGCGCGGATGCGCGGTCTGCCTGGGGAACTTCGACGGCGTGCACCTCGGACACCAGGCGCTGTTCGCGGAGGCCGCGAAGCACGGAGCGGTCGTGGCGCTCACTTTTGCGCCGCACCCCGGCAAGGTGCTCCAGCCCCAGCTCGCACCGCGCCTCATCGTCTCCCAGTCGCGCAAGCTCGAGCTGCTCGAAGGGCACGGCGTGAGCGCGGTCATCGTGCAGCCGTTTTCCATGGAGTACGCGCGCACCCCTCCAGCCGTCTTCGAGCAGTCGCTCTTTGACGGCGTGGGCGCGCGGACGGCGGTGGTCGGCTACGACTTCACCTATGGACAGAAGCGCGCCGGCACCGTCCAGACGCTCGAGCGTGCTGCGGCCACCCGGGGCGCCCTCGTGAAGACGGTGAGCGCCATCAGCCTCGAAGGCGTGGTCGTCTCGTCGAGCAAGATCCGCGAGTACGTACTCGAGGGCCGGGTAGAAGCCGCGGCCCGGCTGCTGGGCCGGCCGTTCGATCTCGACGGCGTCGTCGTGCCCGGCGTCGGCCGAGGCCGGACCATCGGCTTCCCGACCGCCAACATCGACACGGCCAACGAGTTGCGTCCCGCCGCGGGCGTCTACGCCGTGAGGGTCCGGGTCTCGGGTGAAGAGGCCCGTCACGGTGGAGCCGCGAATATCGGTGTCAAACCCACATTCGGCGGGGGCGAGGTGACGATCGAAGCGCACCTCTTCGACTTCTCCGGCGATCTGTACGGCAAGCGGCTGCGGGTCGAGTTCCTCGAGCGGCTGCGGCCCGAGAAGCGGTTCGGTTCCGCCAGCGAACTGTCCTCCCAGATCGCCCGGGATCTCGAGGCCGCGCGCGCGGCCGTCGCTCGCGGCCTGCCGTGATTCCTTGCTTTGCCGGGGTCGGGCGGATTGAATTCGAGCGCTCTTTCACGCATTCCGACTGAGGGCAAAACTCCATGTCAGGTCGTCTCGGCGAGCTGCTCGTTCGCGAAAATCTCATCTCCGTTCAACAGCTGCGCAAGGCGCAGGAAGAACAGCAGAAGACCGGCACCCGCATCGGTACTGCGCTCATCAAGGTCGGCGCCATCGAGGAGTCGAAGCTCACCGACTTCCTCTCGAAGCAGTACGGCGTGCCGGCGATCAACCTCAAGGAATTCGACGTCGAGCCGGACATCATCAAGCTCGTCCCCAAGGACGTCGCCGAGAAGCACCTCGTGGTGCCGGTGAACCGCGCGGGGAGCGCCCTCATCGTCGCGATGTGCGACCCCTCGAACATCTACGCGGTCGACGATCTCAAGTTCCTCACCGGCTACAACATCGAAGCGGTCGTTGCCTCGGAGCCCGCGATTCGCGAGGCGATCGAGCGCTACTACGCCGAGAAGGGCCCCAGCCTCGAGGACATCGTCGGCGGCATGGGCGACGACGACGTCGAGGTCGCCGCCAGTTCGGAGGACAACGTCGAAGAGGCGGCCAAGGCGGCCGACGACGCCCCGGTCATCAAGCTGGTGAACCTGATCCTCAAGGACGCCATCGGCAAGCGCGCGTCCGACATTCACATCGAGCCGTACGAAAAGGACTTCCGGGTCCGCTTCCGCATCGACGGCGTGATGTACGAGGTGATGAAGCCGCCGATCAAGCTGCGCAACGCGATCACCTCGCGCGTGAAGATCATGGCCTCGCTCGACATCTCGGAGCGCCGCCTCCCGCAGGACGGTCGCATCAAGATCAAGCTCGGCGGTGGCAAGGAGATGGACTTCCGTGTCTCCGTCTGCCCGACGCTGTTCGGCGAGAAGATCGTCATGCGTCTGCTCGACAAGTCGAACCTCCAACTCGACATGACCAAGCTCGGCTTCGACGCCGAGCCGCTCAAGTGGTTCAAGGAGGCGATCGACCGTCCGTACGGAATGGTGCTCGTCACCGGCCCCACGGGCTCGGGCAAGACCACCACGCTGTACTCGGCGCTGGCCGCCCTCAACGACCCGACCACCAACGTGTGCACCGCCGAAGATCCCGTCGAGTTCAACTTCGCCGGCATCAACCAGGTGCAGATGCAGGAGTCGATCGGCCTCAACTTCGCCGCCGCGCTCCGCAGCTTCCTGCGGCAGGACCCCGACACGATCATGATCGGTGAGATCCGCGACTTCGAGACCGCGGAAATCGGCGTGAAGGCCGCGCTCACCGGCCACTTGGTGCTCTCCACGCTCCACACCAACGACGCGCCGGGCA
>JBBRUE010000073.1:0-13660 GCA_038248085.1 Myxococcales bacterium
CTCCCGGTACAGCGTGCGCGCCGTGTAGAGCACCCCCAGCGTCATCGTCACGTAGAACAGCGCGAGCAGCACCGAGTACACGACCCGGTTGCGCCACGACGCCGCGGCCACCGGGTCTTCACCGGTCGCCTGCACCACCAGTCGGAAGTCCTGCAACGGGGTGGGGAGCAGCATGCCCGCGAGCTCCCGGGGCCCGAGCGCCGCCTCCTTCACCTCGCTGACGCCCGACACCAGCCGCGCCACCACGCCCTCGGGCGGAGCGTCGCGCTTGACCGGCACCAGCACGAAGCGACCCTCTTCACCGGGCGGCGTCACCCGCGCGCTGATCGACGCGAGGAGCTGCTCGACCGCCACCGACGAGACCTGCGCGCCCACCAGCCGCTCCTTGTCGCGCATCGCGACGAGCTGGAACGTGCCCTGGGGCGAGGTGACCGAGAAGACCCCCGGCCGCGCGGGGAGCGACTCCAACTCCGGCCCCAGCGCCTTCACCGCCGTCTCGATGCGCGGGTCCGTCGAGCGCACCTCGCCCTCGGTCACCGTGAAGCCCACGTCGGTCAGCGGCACTCCCTGGTGGGCGATCACCAGGGCGGGCTCCGTGGTGCGCACCTGGGCATCGGCCAGCGCGGCCATCAGCTCGGTTTGTACGGTCTTGAGCCGCACCCCCCAGACCGACTCGAGCCGCTTCTCGACCGCCGCCCGCTCGTTGACGATCGCCACCACGCCGAAGCCCGACAGGCCGGCCGACGGAAGGACGATCAACAGAATGAGGAGGGTGAACGTGCGCCGAAACGACAGCAGCTCGACGTTCTCCGGGCCGGCCATGCGCAGCTTCTTGCACAGCGCTGCGGCACTTTCCTGCGCATCGCGGTGATCGACGGGGTCTCAACCGGCAACAAACCCCTGATCGGCCTCGCGCAGGTGCGGGCACACGATCTGCACAACGGGGCGGGCCTTTCGAAGTAGAGATGAATTCCGGGCAGTTAGCGGACGGAGCGGGGACACCTTCAGATTACGCCTGACATGCATGACAGGGCATTGATGTCGGTCAAGTCGCCCGCTCAAGATGCACCAAGCTTCTTTTCCTGCAGTTTTTCGACGTGGGGGTACGCACATGAACTGGTTCAAGCGATCGATGGTGGTGGGGGCGTTGGCGGCCGCGATGTCTTTCACCGGCTGTACCCCGCCGGGCAACGGAGCCGCTGCGCGTGCGTCCGGTTCCCTGGCGCTGACCAATGACGACTCCCTGGTCTTCGCGGTCGACACCGACAACGACGTGATGGTGGTGATCAACCCCACGACTCGCGAAGTGCCCCAGCGCATCCCGGTGGGCAAGTCCCCGGTGCGGGTGATCGTCAGCGCCGATGACACGGCGTTCGTCACCAACCGCGGGGCGCGCTCGGTCTCGGTCATCCGCAAGGGCGACACGACGGAATCGGCGCGCATCCCGGTCGGCGTCGAGCCCAACGGCATGGCGATCACCCCCGACGGCAAGACCCTGCTCGTCGTCTCGGCGACCGCGCTCGACAAGACCGAAGAGGGCCTGCTCACCGCGATCGACACCAACACCCTCGAGAAGAAGTGGGAGATCGAGGTCGGCGAGGAGCCGCGCGCCGTGGCGGTCATCGCCGGCAACCGCGCCCTCGTCTCGCTCTACAAGGCCGGCGAGATGGCGGAGATCGACCTCGCCCGCGGGGTGGTCATCAACAAGGCCGGCACCGGCATCTACCAGAGCGCCAACGCCACCCGCATCAGCGGCAGCTCGGCCGGGGTGGGCGCCACCTCGACCTTCCACCCCCGCGCGATGAACGATCTCATCGTCACCCCGCAGGGTGACCGCGTGTTCGCCCCCGTGGTGTGGGCGCGCGAAGACTCCATCGGCCGCCGGCCCACCAGCGCAGGCGGGTATTACGCAGCGGGCGGGCCGTGCAACATCGGCGCAGTCGCCACCGCCGGCCTCGTGACGGTCGACACGTCCTCCAGCCCGCAGCCCCAGGTCGACGATCTGACCTCGTGCTTCACCTCGGGCACCAACTCCAGCGCCAAGGACTTCCCCGCGAGCACGCTGGCCTCCAGCGCCACCGGTGCCCAGCCGATCCAGGGCCCCACGGTCGGCGTGCTCGACCCGAGCGGTGAGTGGCTGATGGTGCTCAGCAAGGAGACCCGCAACCTCGCCTTCATGCCGGCGTGGAAGCGCGCGGGCACCAACATCGACTTCGACAAGACCGGCACCTCCATCCGCACGGTGCAGAACGTCGAGGGCCACGGGGCCGACGGCCTCGCGGTGACCAAGGACTTCAAGAAGGCCTTCGTCTACAGCCAGTTCGATCACCGCCTCGAGATCTTCGAGGGCCGCGGCGCCGACCAGGGCGCGAGCATCGTCAAGGTCGCCGAGGTCGCCGTCGAAGACCGCTCGGATCTCAGCTTCGACTTCAAGGAAGGCCGCAAGCTCTTCTACGACGCGCTCGACCAGCGCATGAGCTCGAAGGTCACCAACGTCGCGTGCTCGTCGTGCCACCTCGACGGCCGCGAAGACGGGCACGTCTGGCAGTTCCCTGACGGGGCGCGCCAGACGCCGGCGCTCGCGGGCCGCAAGCTGCTCTCCACCGCGCCCTACCACTGGAGCGGCGAGTTCGATTCGATCAACCAGTTCAACGTGCACACCATCACCGAGCGCATGGGCGGCTCGGGCCTCGACACCGCCACCGCGGGCAAGCTCGACACCTTCATCGACCAGTTGCCGCTCGCCGAGAACCCGCTGCGCACCGCGATGTCGACCGAGGCCGCGCTCCGCGGCCAGGCGGCCTTCGAGAAGGCGTCCTGCGGCACGTGCCACACCGGCGCGCTGCTGACCAACAACACCAACTCCGACGTCGGCACGCTGCGCCTGGGCGGAGCCAACCCCGACAACGGCGTCGTCGCCCGCACCGGCTTCAACGTGCCTTCGTTGCTCGGCGTCGGCCGCACCGCGCCCTACCTGCACGACGGCTCGCAGCTGACGCTGTCGGCGCGCGTGTTGGGCAACGACAACCGGCACGGCGACACCAGCCTGTTGTCGACGGACGAGAAGAACGACCTGCTCAGCTACCTGAAGTCGCTCTGAGCCGTTCGAAGTGACAGACTTCGAAGCTCGATGAATCGCTCCACCATCGGCGTCCTGATCGCGGGTGTGCTCCTCGGTGGCGCCGCCCGTGCCCAGTCTCCGGAAGACGAGTGGGGTGGGCTGCCCGCTGGGACTACGCCCGCCCCGCTTCCCGTGTTGCCGCCTCCCCCTCCGGCTCCCGTCTACGAGCCGCCCCCGCCGGTGCCGATGTACCTGGCGCCGGCAGCTCCGGCCGGCCCGATGCGGCCGCGCCCCGAGGTGCTCGCCCGGGTGCGCCCCTCCGAGGATCGCAACCAGGTCTCGATGGTGGGCGGTGCTTCGCTGGGCGCGGGGAAGCGGGGCCAGATGGTGCTCCTCGGCTTTCCCCTGCTGGGCCTTCGCGCCCTCTTCGGCGTCAGCGAGCGCTTCGACATCGGGGCGGGCTTCGACTCCTATTATTTCCTGATGAACGAGCCCCGGCTGGTGGCTCGCCTGACGCTGGCCCGCAACGAGAACTGGGCGCTCGGCGCGGTCCTCGAGGGGGGCTACGCCTTCTTCACCCAGCGCGCCTCGCGCGAGTCCCGCGGCTCGCGCTGGCTCACCGGCCATCGCAACATCAACGTCTCGCCGGCGCTCGTCGGCTCGTACCAGGGCTCGAGCCCGCGGGCGGCCCGGCTCTTCCTCGAGCTTCGCTACACGCTGGCGCTGGACACCGAGCCCTACGCGACCGACCCCCTGGTGGGCGTGCCGCCGGCGGTGGTGGCCGGCCACAACGTGGGAATCCACGGGGGCGCCGAGCTCCCCCTGTCGGCGAAGACGTCCTTCGTGTTCGCCTTCGGCTTCGACATCCATGGGCGGGTCGAAGACTCGGTGGTGATGCCCAGCGCGTCGCTGGGCCTCGTCACCTCGCTGTGATCGGGGCTACAACGCCGGCCCCATGAAGAAGGCCACCGTCTTCGGCGCCGGCAGCTTCGGCACCGCCATCGCACAGGTCCTCTCGGCGAACTTCGAGGAAGTCGTCCTCTGGGGCCGTGATGCCGCGCTCGTCGAGTCGCTCAACGCCACGCACCAGAACGCGAAGTACCTCCCGGGGCTCGACCTGTCCCCGAAGGTCGTCGGTTCGACCGACCTCGAGGCTTCGGCCCACAGCGCAGAACTGGTGATCGTCGCCACGCCCTCGCAGGCCACGCGCGACCTCCTCGGCCACACGCAGAACCTCTTCCCGCTCCACGTCCCCATCGTCACCGTCGCCAAGGGCATCGAGACCGGCACGCTGTGCACGATGACCGAGGTGCTCGAGCAGTGCCTCCCCGAGAGCTACCACGCGCACATCGCGGTGCTCTCCGGGCCCTCGTTCGCCAGGGAGATGGTCAAGCGCCTGCCCACCGTCGTCACCGTCGCCAGCAAATTCGAGGCGACCGCGCGCGCGGCCCAGGCGATGTTCGCCAGCGACGTCTTCCGCGCCTACAGCTCGAACGACGTGGTGGGCGTGCAGGTCGGCGGCGCGCTCAAGAACGTCATCGCCATCGCCGCGGGCATGTCCGACGGGCTGGGCCTGGGCCACAACTCCCGGGCGGCGATCATCACCCGCGGGCTGGCGGAGATCTCCCGCATCGCGGTGCGCATGGGCGGCAACCCGCTGACCCTGTCCGGGCTCGCGGGCATGGGCGACCTGGTGCTCACCTGCACCGGCGAGCTGTCGCGCAACCGAACGGTCGGCATGGAGCTGGGCCGCGGCCGCTCGATCGACGACATCCTCAAGGACATGAAGCAGGTCGCCGAGGGCGTGAAGACGGCGCAGAGCGCGCGCGATCTCTCGCAGAAGCTGGGCGTCGAGCTGCCCATCTGCGACCAGGTCTACAAGATCATCTACGAAGGTAAATCGCCGAAGGCCGCGGTGACCGAGCTCATGGTCCGCACGCCCAAGAGCGAGTTGGTTTGACCGAAAGAGACCTCATGACGTTCAAGTTCCAGGGCCTGGTCGCCGCGATGCTGATGGTGTCTCTGGCTGGCTGCGATTGCGGCACGCAGACCCGCAAGCGTTTCCCGAAGATCGAGGTGCTCGACGAGATGGGCAACACCCGCTCGTCAGTCGAGTTCGGCCAGGTGCAGCTCAACTTCACCTCCACCAGGAAGGTGCGCCTGCGCAACGCCGGCGCGGAGGTCCTGGGCCTCGAGAAGGCCGAGTTCAGCAAGGCGCTGTTCGGCGTGGGCACTGCGCTGCCGCTGTCGATCGGCGTCAACGAGGAGTTCGAGCTCCCCCTCACCTTCACCCCCACCGTCGCCGACCAGCGCGAGCTGGGCACCGTCACCCTCACCAGCGACGACCCCGACAAGCCGACGGTGCAGCTCTCGCTCGCCGGCACTGGCGTCACCGCGACCGCGGTGGTGCAGCCTGCGCTGCTCGACTTCGGCGAGGTCTACGTCGGCGAGATGAAGGAGCTGACCTTTGCGCTGACCAACTCCGGCTCGAACGAGCTGCCGGTGACCTCGGCGACCCTGGCGATGGTCGACCCCGGCGTGACCGCCGATCTCACCCCGCTGGTGAAGACCCTCGCCGGCGGCGAGACCGTGACCGTCACGGTGCGCTTCGCGCCGACCCAACAGGTGCTGCTGATGGGCTCGCTGGAGATCGTCCTCCCCGCGGGCGTGGGCAACAAGAGCATCCCCCTCACCGGCAAGGGCATCCGGGCGCAGCCGAAGCTGTGCTTCAAGTTCGACGACTCGGCCTTCGAGCAGTGCACCGACGGTACGGGGGTGAACCTCGACGTGCGCTTCGGCTCGCTGTGCGACGCCCGCGTGTACCCGGTCGATGGCGGCCTGCCGTGCGAGCTCGACGGCGGTGCCATCGGCTTCGAGCGCAGCGGCAAGATGTACGTGCGCAACGAGGGCAACACGTCGATCAGCTACACCCTGGGCGTCACCGCCGGGCAGCCCTCGCGGTGCGACGGCGGGGCGAGCATCGACTTCCGCTACGCCAGCGCGCCGCTGCTGGCCGACGGTGGATCCCCGGCGACGTGGATGGTGCCCACCTTCAAGCTGCCGATGCTGGTCAGCGACCCGAAGCCCTGGGAGACCGCGCCGGTGGCCATCACCTACCGCGCCCGCTCGGCCTGCCGCGTCGACGCCGCCGATCTCTCCACGGTGATCTGGACCCGCCAGGCCGAGCCGCTGGGCACCATGCGCCGCCCCAACACCATGCTCGCCACGTTGACTGGCGCCTCGCTGCTCTCGGAGCCGGTGCCCAACGCGGTCACCTTCACCGGTAACAGCCCTGTCCCCCAGGACGTGTCGCTCGTGTCGAACACCGGCGACGGGCCGATGCGCCTGGTGACGGTGGAGCTGTGGCAGTCGGCCGATGGCGGCGCGACCCCGACCGATCGCTGCGCCAGCGTCGACGCGGGGCCCTGTGTGCACTTCAACTGGGTGGCGGGCCCGACGTTGCCGGTGCTGCTCGAGGGCACCACCGTGCCCGGCGCGCGCATCAACAAGATCGTGGGCCGGCTGTCGTTCGGCGCGCTCGACGATGCGGGCATGTACCAGGTGCCCTCGCAGGAGCAGCGGGTGTTCGCGGTCGTCGGCACCACCGACCCCTACACCCCGCGCGTGACGGTGCCGATCACCGGCCGCCAGCAGTAGCCGTCAGCCGGTCAGGCCCTTCATCCGCCACGTGGTGACGCGCGAGGTGTCGGTGCGCGACTCGACGATGTTCGCCTCCGCCATCTCCTCGAGGAGCTTGAGCATGCGCCCGCCGGGCACGCTGCACGACTTGGCGAGGTGGTCGGCGGTCATGCCGTAGACCTCGCGGCGCAGCAGGCGGATGATCTCGCGCTTCGCCTCGGCCTTCTTGAGGCCGTCCATGTCTTCGCTGCGCCACGCGGAGATCACCCCGAAGGCGATGAGCGCCACCACGCTGACGGCGATGATGGGGTAGATGATGTGGCTGTTGTTTTCGAGCAGCTCGAAGTACCGCACCTCGGCCGAACCGGCCGGTTTGGTGTAGCGGGGCGGATCGCCGGGAAGGTCGATCAGGAGGACGGCGCGGATGAAGATGGCGTGGAGCACGGATGAAAAGTGTACCCGGCCCAGCAGGTAGGAGAAGGTCTCAGCTCGTGGATCTCGTCATCGGCAACGCCACCGTCATCACCATGAACGCCTCGCGGGAGGTCCTCCGCGACGCCGAAGTGGTCATTCAGGCAGATCGCATCGTCAAGGTCGGGCCCCGCAAGCGCGGGGGGAAGAACGGCGTGCGGCGGTTCATCGACGCGCGCGGGCAGGTGGTGCTGCCGGGGCTCATTCACAGCCACCTCCACGCTTGCCAGACCCTCTGCCGCAACCACGCCGACGGCCTGGAGCTGCTCGAGTGGCTGCGCGAGCGCATCTGGCCCTTCGAGGCGGCGCACGACGCGGCGTCGCTGCGGGCCTCGGCCGACCTCACCTTCCTCGAGTGCATCCGCTCCGGCGCGACCTCGGTGCTCGACATGGGCACCGTGCGTCACTACGGCTCGGTCTTCGAGTCGGCGCGCGACGCCGGCATCCGGCTGGTGGGCGGCAAGTGCATGATGGACGCGGGGCAGGGCGTGCCCGCCGGCCTGCGCGAGACCACCGAGGGCTCGCTGGCCGAGTCGCTCAAGCTCATCGAGCAATGGCACGGCGCGGAGAACGGACGGCTGCGGTACGCGCTGGCGCCGCGCTTCGTGCTCTCGTGCACCGAGAACCTGCTGCGCCGGGTGGCGGTGCTGGCGAAGGAACGCGGGGTGCGCATCCACACCCATGCCTCCGAGAACCCCACCGAGTGCGACATCGTCCGCCAGAAGACCGGCATGGACAACGTCAGCTACTTCCATCACCTCGGGCTGCTGGGCACCCAGACCACGCTGGCGCACTGCGTGTGGCTCACCGCCGAGGAGCAGCGGCTGCTGCGCGAGACCGACACCCGGGTGGCACACTGCCCGAGCGCGAACTTCAAGCTGGCGTCCGGCACGGCCAAGATTCCCGAGCTGCTCAAGCAGGGCATCACCGTCGGCCTCGGTGCCGATGGCGCGGCCTGCAACAACAACCTCGACATCTTCGTGGAGTTGCGGCTCGCCGCGTTGATCCACCTGCCGCGCACCGGCCCCACCTCGTTCCCGGCGATGCAGGTGCTCGAGCTGGCGACCCTCAACGGCGCCAGGGCGCTCGGCCTCGAGGGCCAGGTCGGCGTGCTGCAGGAAGGCGCGAAGGCCGACGTGATCACCGTCGACCTCTCGAACGCGCACGCCACGCCCAACTCGAACGATCCCGTCGCCACCCTCGTCTACGCCGGCCAGAGCCAGGACGTGCGCGACGTCGTCGTCGATGGCCAGGTCCTGATGCGTAACCGCCAGCTCCTCACCCTCGATGACGCCCAGATCCGCGCAGCCGCCCGCTCGGCGTCTGCCCGCCTGGTGGCGGAGCTGGACTGACAGCCCGCTAACGGCCCCTCGGGTCTGTCACGGGGGCCCGGAAGTACTGGGGAAAATCCCGAGGAAGGTCGCCACCTTGTCAAATGGCGTTCCCTTTGCTTAAGGCTCTTGTCACGCAGGGGAATGCCTCTGGCCGGGAGCGTTGGCAGTGATCGACGGCAGGTTCCGAACAGCGCTGGCCGTGACGATGCTGGCGCTGGCCGACTGTCAGTGCGGGCCCACCCTCACGCCGGGTGACGCAGGCGAGGACGACGCCGGGGTCCCTGTGCAGGTCGATGGCGGCGTGGTCGTGCTGCCTCCCGATCCGCAGGTCACGCCCTGGCCCAGCGTCTACGCCAGCGAGCCGTGTCCGCCCGAGGCCTTCGGGACGGGCGTCGATGGCGGAGTGGGCGCTGATGGAGGCCTGCGGCTGGGCATCTGCATCGCGCTGCGCACGCTGACGGCCGACGCGTTCCTTGACGACGTCGCCGAGACCAAGCCGGTGAAGGTGCAGTTCGTCGCCGGCGGCTTCCAGTCGGAGCTCACTCGCGTGCCCGACCCGCAGGGCGTCTTCCAGGTCAAGGTGATGCGCAGCCGCTACGACATCCTCCAGCACCAGCCGGGCGGGGTGTGGCCGTACTTCGAGGGCTTCATCGATCACGGCTGGGCCGACATGACGATGGACCAGCAGCGGAACTTCCGCGCCACCTCCCACCTGCTGCGCGGCGCAGTGCGGTTCGGCGGGCTGCCCTTCACCCCCAGCCTCTTCCCGCAGGACGTGTGGTTCGACGCGTACGGCACGCCGAGCTGGCAGCAGTCGATGGTGACGAGCGCGGGAGGCAGCTACGAGCTGAGGTTGCTCGAGGGCACCTTCGGGCTTTTCCTCTCGACGCCGGCCAGCGCGTTGTTCGGCACGGAGCTCACGAAGTTCCCGGTGACGCCCACGAGCAACATCACCTTCGATCACGACCAGGAGTTCGACGTCGACATCCCCTCGTCGGTGCTCGAGGCCTCGGTCACCATCGACGGCGAACCGCTCGCCGACGCGCGCGCTGGCAATGACTTCACCGTCACCTACACCCGCCCGGGCGACACCGACTCGACCGTCAGCTCGCACCACGAGGGCGGGTTGCCCAACTTCACCGCGCTGATCCCCCGAGGCCAGTACGGCACGACGCTCGACTTCGACGGGCTGCCCAACCGCACGCTGCCCTCGCGCATTTTCGGCAAGGGACTGCAGCAGGCGGTCGACCTCCGCCAGGACACCAGCTTCGCGGTGGACTTCGACACCCGGTCCATCGAGGGGAGTATCGTCATCGACGGCGCGCCCGCGCGGCCCAACCCCAACTACAATTTCCAGCTCTACCTGTTCGGCATCGCCGGGGCTTCAGCGAGCTCGAGCTTCCTGCTCTACGAAGTGCCGCTCGACACCGCGTCGTTCCGCATCAAGGCCTTCCCCGGCAACTACTTCACCGTGCTCAGCCTCGACGAGGGCTTGTCGGACGACCTCGCCACCGGGTGGTGGGTGATCGATCGATACTTCCAGCTCCAGGCCAACCGCTCGATGCCCATCGCGCTCGACACCGCGCGCTTCAACGGCCGCATCACCATCGACGGGCAGACGCCGGTCCCCGGCCGCAAGGTAGGCACCTTCGCCTTCCGCAACCGCGCGATGGCGGGCCAGTACAGCTGGTTCTTCAAGGGCGTGGTGCCCGCGGAAGACGGCAGCTTCTCGGTGAAGCTCCCCAGGGGCGAGTACGAGGTCTATTTCACGATCGATCGCGAGACCTACCCGACCTACGCGTCGGGCCGGCAGCTGATCTTCTCGCGCGTGCCGCTCGACCAGGACCAGACCTACGACATCGACTACCAGACCATCGAGATCACCGGCCCGCTGCGGGTCGGCGGGGAGGTGGTGCGCGATACACTCGGCGGCGCCGAGGTCGGCCTGCGACTCCAGCGCCAGCAGGACTTCCAGAACTTCGAGTGGCGCTTCCAGGGCGGCGACGAGAACTACGTGCTGCGCGTGCCCAAGGGCAGCTACGCGGTCGACTTCCTCATCTTCGAGAACGCGATCGACGGCGTGGCCTGGGGCAATGCACCGATGGGCCTGAAGTTGAACGTGGCCCAGACGGGCGAACCCTTCATGAACTTCGTGCGCTGACGCACGGGCTGAGCGACGCTCGCGGCCGGTGATCGAGGTCGACTCCATCGTTCGTGATTTCGGGCCGACGCGCGCCGTCGATGGCGTGAGCTTCCAGGTCGCGCCCGGTGAGGTGGTTGGGC
The DNA here is from genome assembly GCA_038248085.1 of Myxococcales bacterium. Taxonomy (GTDB): domain Bacteria; phylum Myxococcota; class Myxococcia; order Myxococcales; family Myxococcaceae; genus Archangium_A. The sequence goes on from JBBRUE010000073.1 coordinate 10,789, forward strand.
TGCTCGGCCCCAACGGCGCGGGCAAGACCACCACCCTGCGCGTGCTCGCCGGCCTGCTCACCCCGGCCTCGGGACACGCGCGCATCGCGGGCATCCCCATGGCCGAGCGTCCGCTCGAAGCGCGGCGCCACCTCGGCTTCCTCACCGCCAGCACCGGGCTCTACGACCGCTTGACCGGCCGGGAGGTGCTGCAGATCTTCGGGCGCCTCCAGCGGCTCGACGAGGCCACCCTCGCCTCACGCATCGACGCGCTCGCCGGCGAACTCGAGCTGGCGCCCTTTCTCGACAAGCGCTGCGGCGCGCTTTCCAGTGGGCAGAAGCAGCGCATCTCGATCGCGCGGGCGGTGGTGCACGACCCCTCGGCCTACGTCCTCGATGAGCCGACGGCGACGCTCGACCCCGTCGCCTCGCGCGAGATCCTCGAGCTGGTACGCCGCGCGAAGGCCCGCGGCAAGGCAGTGCTCTTCTCGACCCACCGCATGGAAGAGGCGCAGTACCTCTGCACGCGGCTGCTCTTCATGCGGGAGGGGAAGCTCGTCGCCCGCGGCACCTGCGACGAGCTCCTGTTCCAGAGTGGGCGGGCGACCCTCACCGACGCGTTCCTCCACTTCGCGGGGGCCCTGGCATGAGCGCGTGGCGCATTCTGCTCCGCAAGGAACTGCTCGACGTCGCGCGCGATCGCCGCACGTTGATCCTCACCGTGCTGCTGCCGGTGCTGCTGTACCCGGGGATCCTGCTGTTGATGGGGGCGATCATCGCCGCGGGCACGCTGCGGCTGAAGAACGAGCCGCTCACCGTGGCGGTGGTAGGCGCGCCGACGCTGGCGCTGCTCGTCCAGCAGCCGACCCCTCCGAAGACGACGTACGCCGTCCACGCGCGCGCCGAGGCCGAGGCGCTGCTCAAGGACCAGAAGGTCGCCGCGGTAGTGCAGGCGCCCGACGACGTCGACGCCGCGCTCGCCGCGGGCCGGCAGTCGGTCGTCACCGTGCTCTACACCAAGCGCTTCGACCGCTCGATGGAGGGCCTCGACCGCGTCAAGCCGGTGCTCGACGCGCTCAACGCGCAGACGCTCAAGGTGCGGCTCGAGGCGCTGCAGCTCGAGCCGGGCTTCGTGCAGCCGGTGAAGGCCGAGCCGGTCGACCTCGACTTCCAGAAGGATCTCGGGCCGCTGCTCGCCTCGCGGCTGTTGCCGATCATCTTGCTGACGATGCTGATCCTCGGCGCGCTCTACCCGGCGGTCGACCTCACCGCGGGCGAGAAGGAGCGCGGCACCCTCGAGACGCTCCTCGTCTCGCCGGTGCGCCCGGTCGACGTGATGGCCGCCAAGTACCTCACGGTCAGCCTGGTGGCAGTGGCCACGGCGCTCGCCAACCTCGCCGCGATGGGCGTGACCTTCGGCCTGGGCATCTCGCTGGGCGGCCCGGCGGAGACCACCTTCCACCTCGCCTGGAGCCAGGTGCTGATCATGCTGGTGTGCCTGGTGCCCGCGGCGCTGTTGCTCAGCGGGGTGTCGCTGGCCGTCGCCTCGACCGCGCGCACCTTCAAGGAAGGCCAGTCGCTGATGTCGCCGCTGATGCTGGTGTGCCTGTCCCCGGCGCTGCTCAGCCAGATGCCGGGCATCGAGCTGGGCCCGGTGACGGCGCTGGTCCCCCTGCTCAACGTGGCGTTGTTGATCAAGGCCGCCGTGCTGGGCACCGCCACGCCGCTCGACGTGGGCCTGACCTCGGTGTCGGTGCTGTTCTTCGCCGGGCTCGCGCTGAAGCTGGCCGCAAGTGCCTTCAACAGCGAGGTTTTCCGCTTTGGCGGAACGGACGGCTGGAAGTCGCTGTTCGGTTGGAGAAAGTAGCCTCACTCAAGGCAATCGGATCGTTTGTAAACCCGTGTAGAGTCTCACCCGTTTCAAACCCAGCACCTCGATTTCCCGGGAGAGCGTGACCCCATGTGGCAACGGTTTCGGCGCGCGATGCGCAGCTTTGTCGGCTTCTTCGTCAGCACCATTGAGGACCCGGAGCTCATCCTCGAGCAGAACATCCGTGACCTGAACGACCAGGTCCCCAAGATGAACGAGTCGATCGCCATGGTCCGGGCGAACGTCACGCTGCTCGAGAAGGAGAACGCCAAGTACAAGATCGAGGTCGGCGACCTCACTGCCAAGGTGAAGGCGGCCATCCAGGGCGGGCGCGACGATCTCGCGGCGCAGTACGCCACCCGGCTTCAGATGGAGAAGGGCGCGCTGTCGCGCAACGAGATGCAGCTGGCGACCGCGAAGTCCGCCTACGACAAGGCGCTGAACGTGAAGAAGGCGTTCATGCGCGAGAAGGACAAGAAGACCAACGAGGCGATGTCGGCCATCCGCGACGCGCGACGCGCGAAGTGGCAGTCGAAGGTCGCTGACGCCATGGAGAGCTTCGAGGTCGGCGGCATCGACGCGACCCACGACGAGATGCTCCGCAAGGTCGAGGAGCAGACCGCGGTCAACGAGTCGCGCATGCAGATGGCGCTCGAGTCGGTCGACACCCAGTCGTTCAAGATCGAAGAAGAGGCCGAGGCGCTCCAGGCGGCCGAGCTGGTGAAGCAGTTCAAGATGGAGATGGGCCTGCAGAGCCCGGCGCCGGTCGCCGACGTCTCGACGGGCGGCGAGAAGACCATCGGCAAGAAGGTCGAGGTCAAGTAACCCCGTCGTGCCCTCCACATCGTGAGTCAGTCCGCGAGCAGTCCCCGGAAGCGACGTCCTGTCGGCCGGTGGCTGCTCGTGGTTTTTTCCGTGCTCCTCGCGGCCGGCGCCCTCGTCACCTCCAAGCTGGGCTGGGTCGAGCGCGCGCGCGAGCGCCTGTACGGCAAGGCGCCCCGGCTCTCGGTGGGTGACTTCCCC